>NZ_MUET01000005.1:0-79533 GCF_001995685.1 Salinivibrio sp. IB282
TGGTTAGGCAGCGGCTCAATCACAAAGTCGGTTTTATCGTGCATGGCCTGCATCATTGAGGATGATTGCACGGGCAAGTCGATATAGCTTAAGCCACCGAGCAGAATGTCAGCCAGGGTGTTGTGGTCAATGTCTGCCAAGTAGGCGCGTACATCACTGGCGAATTGATAACCGAGGCGGTAGTGGTTGAGCTGGGTGTCGAGCAGCCACTGTTTGGCTTCGGGCACGGCCAGGGTTTCGACCAGTAAATCGTGGAGCAGATACWCGTCGACGCCTTGGTCGGTGAGGGTGCGGGCAAACATGTCATGCTCTTCGCCCGCGCGCTCAACAGCCAGCACATCATCAAACAACAAATCGTGGCAGTTAGATGGCGTCAGGTGGTTCAACGCTCGTTCAGGGCGGTGAAGCAGTACACGCTTCAGTTGCCCAACTTCAGATCCAACGTAAAACTCACTCATGGTAGGTCCTCTTTTTCCTTAATACGGGCCAGGTAATGAGACAAACAGCGTGTTGCACACACGGGCGGTGYGCTCACCGGTTAGGTGGGAATGCAGGCCGTTTGCACAGGGTGGGCGTGTCTCATCTCCTCCTTGGATGCTCGAATAATGACAACCTTCTCGGGGGAGGTCAATGTTACAAATCACTAACAATCTCGCCGGACTAGCAAGGTCACAGAAAATTCATTAACTTGGCGGTTTTCTCATCAATGACACTGTGATGGAACGTGGCATTTTTTGCCAAACCATGCCATATTGCGCCCGTATTCATTTTCTGGAGTCGCGTCTATGTCACAGGCTGAACTTATCGAACAACAACACCAAGAAACGCGGATGATCATCGAGGAGCTTCTTGCCGATGGCAGTGATCCTGATGCGCTATATACCATTGAGCATCACCTGTGTGCTGATACCTTTGAAGCGCTGGAAGATGCGGCGGTAGAAGCTTTTAAAATGGGCTTTGATGTGGCCGAAGCTGAAGAGCTTGAGCTGGAAGAGGGCGGCACTATCGTCTGCTTTGACGCGGTGATGGAAACGGCTTTGAATGCTGAGCGCATTGATGAGCAAGTCGAAAAGCTGGTGGCATTAGCCGATAAGCACCACATTGATTACGACGGCTGGGGCACTTACTTCGAGTCAGGTGAAGAGGAAGGTCCTGAGGGCGAGTAACGCGCGACCCGATTAAACGACTGAGTATAAAGCCACGAACACGTGGCTTTTTTAATGATGATGCCCCAAGTGGGGCGGTGCGGGTTTTACCGCATGGCGACGCTGCCACACCTTTTCATGGAAGAAGTACGCCAAGGTGTTGATGCTTGGCTCAACCAGCGCCAGTGCGCCACCGACTAACCAATCGCCACTGATTAAATAGCCTACCAAAAACGCGACGTTAAAGTGCACGACCGCAAAGCTGGCGGTTTTCACCGCGGGACGTGCGCGGCGGCTAAGCTGCCAGAGTTTTTCATGAAGATAAAACGCCCCGGTATTGACGGTGGGTTCGGTCATCGCAATCAGGCTGCCAATGATGATATCGCCGGTCAGCACATAGGCGACGGTAAAGGCGATAGAAAAGTGGATAGCCGCAAAACTGAGTGTCTTCTTCATGGTGTAGCTCCTTATTGGCAACACGCGTTTAATCAACACTGACAGTATGCATAGAGACTGTCGATAAATAAAAACGGTTCTCACTATCCTTTACATAGAGGCGAACTATCAACGGCGATCAGTGCTAGGGATAACAAGCGTTTAAAAACTGACCAAGTCCATTTTGCGCAGAGGTGGGGCATAAAAAAAGCCACACCGAGGGGTGTGGCTTGATAGGCTGAGTGAGCTGAGGGCTATAGCGCCGCGATCGTTGCTTTTTGCTCACCAAGCTTGGTGAGGCTCTCACGGTAACCATCGAGCTTTTCACGCTCTTTCGCCACCACGGCTTCAGGTGCTTTGGCGACAAAGCTTTCGTTACCGAGCTTGCCTTCAACACGCTTGATTTCACCTTCGACGCGAGCGATTTCTTTATCCAGACGTGCCAACTCGGCGTCTTTATCAATCAGACCTGCCATCGGGATCAAGATCTCCGAGCTGCCGACCAACGCAGAGGCACACGCAGGCAAGGTTTCGCTACCGTCAAGCACGGTGAAACTGCCGAGTTTCGCCAGCGCATTTAAGGTGGTGCGGTTGCGGGTGGCACGTTCTGCATCACGGCTATCTGCGGCTTTTAACATCACTTCAAGCGGCTGGCTTGGGGCAATGTCGTATTCTGCGCGCAGGTTACGGATGCTGACGATAAACTGCTGCACCCACTCAATGTCTTCGGAGGCTTGCGCGTTAACACGGCTGGCATCAAATTGCGGCAACGGCTGGTTCATAATGGTGTCGCCGTCGACACCGTCAACCAATGGTTTGACGCTCTGCCAAATCGCTTCCGTGATGTAGGGGATCACAGGGTGCGCGAGACGCAAAGTTTTTTCCAAAACGGTGATCAGGGTGTAACGGGTCGCACGTTGCTGTGCGTCGTCACCTTTCCACAGTACAGGCTTGGTCAGCTCCAAGTACCAGTCACAGAACTGGTGCCAGATAAACTCATACAACACGCCTGCCGCCATATCGAGGCGATAGTTGTCGAGATGGGTATTGAAGTCTTTCGCTGCTTGCTGGAACTGAGACTCGATCCACTGATCGGCCAGTGAGAATTGCATCTCGCCGCCGCTCATGCCGCAATCTTGCGCTTCGGTGTTCATCAGCACATAACGGCTGGCGTTCCATAGCTTGTTACAGAAGTTGCGATACCCTTCAAGGCGCTTCATGTCCCAGTTGATGTCACGGCCGGTTGAGGCCAGTGCCGCGAGGGTAAAGCGCAGTGCGTCGGTGCCGTGAGCTTCGATGCCATTCTCGAAGGTTTTACGGGTCGCTTTTTCAATCTTTTCTGCTAGCTTTGGCTGCATCATGTTGCCAGTGCGCTTGGCTACCAAATCATCAACACTGATGCCGTCAATCATATCGAGCGGGTCGAGCACGTTACCCTTGGATTTTGACATCTTGGCGCCATTTTCATCGCGGATAAGACCAGTCATGTAAATGGTCTTAAACGGCACTTGTGGCTTGCCGTTTTCATCTTTGATGAAGTGCATGGTCATCATGATCATGCGTGCCACCCAGAAGAAGATGATGTCAAAACCTGACACCAACACATCGGTGGGGTGGAAGGTTTTCAGTGCATCGGTGTTTTCGGGCCAGCCTAGGGTGCCGAAGGTCCAAAGCGCGGAGGAGAACCAGGTATCCAACACGTCTTCGTCTTGGCGCAGCGCGACATCGTCGCCAATCTGGTTCTCGCGACGCACTTCGTCTTCGTCACGGCCCACATAGACATTGCCTTGATCGTCGTACCAGGCAGGAATGCGGTGGCCCCACCAAAGCTGGCGTGAAATACACCAATCTTGCACATCACGCATCCACGCGAAGTACATGTTCTCGTACTGCTTAGGCACAAATTGAATATCGCCGTCTTCGACAGCTTTTACCGCCGGCTCGGCCAGTGGCGCGGTGCGCACATACCACTGATCGGTCAGCATTGGCTCAATCACCACGCCGCCGCGATCGCCATATGGCACGGTCAGATCGTGATCTTTAATTTCAGCCAATAAACCCAGTGCATCAAATTCGGCGACGATCGCTTTACGCGCGGCAAAACGCTCTAGGCCTTGGTAGTTTTCTGGCAAGGCACGATCGAAGGCATCGCTTGGCTGACCTTTATGATCAAAGACTTCTGCCTGTTCGCGAATGTCGGCGTTCAAGGTCAGGATGTTGATCATCGGTAGCTGGTGGCGCTGGCCGACTTCGTAGTCGTTAAAGTCGTGCGCGGGGGTGATCTTCACACAGCCGGTGCCTTTTTCCATGTCGGCGTGCTCATCGCCCACAATTGGGATGCGACGATTGACCACAGGCAGCAATACGTGCTTGCCAATCAGGTCTTTATAGCGCGGGTCTTCTGGGTTGACCGCAACACCGGTGTCGCCCAGCATGGTTTCTGGACGGGTGGTGGCCACCACTATGTAATCTTTGCCTTCAGCGGTTTGGGCGCCATCAGCAAGTGGATAACGGAAATGCCACATGTGGCCTTTCTTATCCTTGTTTTCCACTTCCAAGTCGGAAATCGCCGTGTGCAGCTTAGGATCCCAGTTCACCAGGCGTTTACCGCGGTAAATCAAGTCTTCTTGGTGCAGGCGAACAAACACTTCTTTCACCGCATTAGAAAAGCCTTCATCCATGGTGAAGCGTTCGCGATCCCAGTCGACAGAGGCCCCTAGGCGGCGCAATTGTTGAGTAATGGTGCCACCAGATTCGCCTTTCCATTGCCAAATTTTGTCAACAAAGGCCTCGCGACCGTAATCGTGTTTGGTTTTGCCTTCTTCGGCGGCGATCTTGCGCTCCACGACCATCTGCGTCGCGATACCGGCGTGGTCCGTTCCCACTTGCCATAGGGTATTGTTGCCCTTCATTCGTGCGGCACGGGTCAGGGTATCCATAATGGTATCCTGGAACGCGTGGCCCATATGCAGGCTACCGGTCACGTTTGGAGGTGGGATCATGATGCTGAACGCATCTTTGCTGGTATCACCATGAGGTCGGAAATAGCCTTCCTCTTCCCAGCGCTGATACAGCGCTTTTTCGATTGATTGTGGATTATATGTCTTTTCCATAGCGCTCTTGAAGATCGTCAAGGTTTGGGCGATTGGTCGATGGCCAGGGTATGAAGTTGCAGGCCTGCCAGTCGGTATGCTTTATATCGGTGACGCGCGTGCTGTTTGAGCGTCTCATCGCAAGGGACGAAGTCTACCACTTGTGCAAACGAAGGCGCAAAATTTGATGGCTCTGTCGCCAAATTGATAAGCACACTGCGATGGCCCGTATGGCGTACGCCAGGCCAGCCGATTTCCACCGGTGCGCCGCCTCGCGGCCCTTCACCGACCAAGTTATGGGGCAAAAATACATCTGGGTCACGTTGCCACAGCAGATCATCGAGTTGATGCGCTTGGGCTTGGTCTTGCGCGGCCAGGTAAATGCGTTGCCCTTGTTGATAGTAGTAAAAAGCCAGTTCGATAGCAGTTGCTACTATGATTTGTGTGTCACGTTGTTGCGTGTCACTGTCTTTGTTTTCACGCGCTTGCTGCTCGGGTGTTAGCCCCGGGCATTCGGTATCGTCGGCTGCATCAGACGGCGATAACAAATAAAAGGTGGCGGTGGGCATATACGCTCCTAAATATGAGAAACGGCCTCCGTCCCAAAAGCAGGGTGTCCGGGTCGCGCGAGCCCAACAACATAGCCGATTGCGCGCGCAGACACCAGTATTGAATAAAGCCTGAACAAAAAAGGAGGCCGGTTGGCCTCCTTCTCCTTACTCTTCCACTTCCAGGCCAGAGCGATTCAGTAAGAATTGAACCAACAACGGCACCGGGCGACCGGTCGAGCCTTTTTCTTTTCCGCCACTTCTCCAAGCGGTACCGGCGATATCTAGGTGCGCCCAGTTGTATTTCTTGGCAAAGCGCGACAAGAAACACCCGGCGGTGATGGTGCCACCACCTTTACCGCCAATGTTGGCCATATCGGCAAACGGGCTGTCGAGCTGCTCTTGGAACTCGTCAGTCATTGGCAGACGCCACGCACGGTCACCGGCTTGCTCTGAAGCATTGATGATATCGTGCGCCAGTGGGTTTTGGTTGGCAATCAAGGCACTAATGTGATGGCTCAAGGCCATGATGCACGCCCCGGTTAAGGTGGCGACGTCAATCACACATTCTGGCTCATAACGCTCAACATAGGTGAGGGCGTCACACAGTACCAAGCGGCCTTCGGCGTCGGTGTTGAGTACTTCTACTGTCTGGCCTGACATGGTGGTGAGAATATCACCCGGACGATACGCTTGACCGTCTGGCATGTTTTCACAGCCAGCCAGCACCCCGATAACGTTAATTGGTAAGTTGAGCTCGGCCAGCGCGCGCATCACTCCAAAGACCGAGGCAGCGCCACCCATGTCGTATTTCATCTCGTCCATGTTGGCGCCAGGCTTGATAGAAATGCCGCCCGAGTCAAAGGTTAGGCCTTTACCCACCAATACAATCGGTTTGGCGTCTGGGTCTGGGTTGTTCTTGTACTCCATGATTGACATCATCGACTCATTTTTTGAGCCTCGGCCAACCGCCAAGTAAGAATGCATGCCCAGTTTTTCCATTTCTTGCTCGCCGATGATACGGGTTGTGACTGTTTCATAGTCGTCGGCAAGGCGACGCGCTTGCGAGGCAAGGTACGCCGGGTTGGCCACGTTCGGTGGCATGTTACCCAAGTCTTTACAGGCGTTAATACCTGAGGCAACCGCCAAGCCGTGCGCGATAGCGCGCTCACCCAAGTTCAGTTCACGACGCGTTGGCACGTTGAACACCATTTTGCGCAGTGGGCGGCGAATTTCTGGCTTAACGCTTTTGAATTGGTTAAAGGTGTACAGGCTATCTTTGGTGCTCTCAACCGCTTGGCGGACTTTCCAGTAGGTGTCGCGCCCTTTAACGTGCAGTTCGGTTAAGAAGCAGACCGCTTCCATCGACCCGGTTTCATTCAGGGTGTTGATGGTTTTTTTAATGATTTCTTTATACTGACGCTCGCCCAGCTCACGTTCTTTACCGCAGCCGACCAACAGTACGCGCTCTGATAGGACATTCGGGACATGGTGCAGCAGGAGCACCTGGCCGGGTTTACCTTCCAGATCACCGCGGCGCAACAGGGCGCTGATATAACCATCGCTGATTTTATCAAGCTGCTCGGCCACAGGGGAGAGGCGGCGAGGCTCAAACACACCGACGACAATACAGGCACTGCGTTGCTTTTCGGGGCTACCGCTCTTTACACTGAACTCCATTTGTACTCCTAGATCCTAAAGACAATTGAGACCAAATGTTGGATAATGCCGCCTCTATGTTGTGGAACGCATCTTCATGCGCCCGGATCAGCCGGCGGTCAACAAATGGCCGAAAGATTAGAAAACAACTAATTAAACCAGAAACTATAGTTATTTGAGTAAAAAAACAAGTTTTCCATAGGTGCCTTCGCTTTGATAATTGTTCGATATTTGATCCGGGAGACGGTTAAGACACAAGTTGCAGTCTTATTTGTGTTATTTCTGGTCTTTTTCAGCCAAAAGTTCATCCGTGTGCTGGCCAATGCCACGGAAGGATCGATCCCGAGTGATCAAATTATTACCTTAGTGGGTTTATACATGCCGTCGATGGCAATGCTGATGTTACCTTTGAGCTTGTATATCGGCATTTTGATTACATTCGGGCGGCTCTATGCCGAGAGTGAGATCACCGTGATGAACGCCACCGGGATCGGCAATGAATTTCTGATCCGCGCGGCGCTTTATTTGGCGATCATTACCGGCTCGGTGGCCGTTTTCAATGCACTCTGGCTAACACCGTGGGCCAATAACCAAGAGTTAGAAGTCATGGAGCAGCTGGAAGCCAAATCAGGGCTGGAGCTGCTGGTGCAAGGCCAATTTCAAAGCGCCCCTTCCGGTGAGGCGGTCATTTTTGTCGATAATATTGAAGATGATGGCCAAACCCTCAATCAGGTATTTGTTGCCCAGCCGGTGCCGCGTGACTCCTTGTTGCCCAATGTGGTGGTGGCGGATAAAGGCTATGTCTCAGAGTTAACCGATGGCCGCCAAGTACTAGACTTGGTCGATGGCACCCGCACAGAGGGGCTGCCGACCCGGCTTAATTATGGCGTGACCACCTACGAGAACTATCAGGTGTTGATTGGTCAACGCGAAGTGCGCGAGAAAAGCCGCGATTGGGATGCGGTGCCAACGCTGCAATTGTTTGGCGAGTCGAGCTTGAAAGCTCGCGCCGAACTGCAGTGGCGTATCTCCTTGGTATTGTGTATTCCGTTGATGACCATGATCGTGGTGCCATTGTCGGCGGTGAATCCACGCCAAGGGCGGTTTGCTAAGCTATTCCCCGCTATTTTGATTTATCTGGCGTACTTTTTGTCAATCAGTGCCGCCAAATCCGCGGTTGAAGATGGCGATCTCCCCGCTCAAATTGGGCTTTGGAGTGTCAATATCGCTGCCTTGTTATTGGCTGTGGTGCTTGCCGGTTGGGATTCGCTACCGGTGCGAAAACTCAAAGCTAGCTTAAAAGGATCTGCCTGATGTTTCGCATTCTTGATTGGTATATCGGTCGCACGCTGATTGGCACCTCGTCTTTGTGCTTAGCGACCTTGGTGGGGTTGTCAGCGATCATCAAATTTGTGGAGCAGCTGCGCTCGGTGGGTGATGGCACCTACACCATGGGTAAAGCCATTTTATACGTGGTATTGAGTGTCCCCCGTGACATTGAAATGTTTTTCCCAATGGCGGTATTGCTGGGTGCCTTGATTGGTTTAGGGATGCTGGCATCCAGCTCCGAGCTGGTGGTGATGCAGGCGGCGGGCATTTCTAAGCTGCAAATCGGTATGTCGGTGCTCAAAACCGCGATCCCCTTGATGCTCATCGTGATGGTGCTGGGTCAATGGGGCGCGCCCGATGCGCAAAAAGCGGCGCGTGAGTTGCGTGCTATCGCTAAATCAGGCGGCAATGTGATGTCGGTGAGGCGCGGCGTATGGGCTAAAGACGGCAATGACTTTATTTATATTGCTCGCGCCGATGAGCAAGACAACCTGACTGGGGTGAGTATCTGGAAGTTTGACGATCAGCAAACCATGACCAATGTGGTGTTTGCCGAAAGCGCTGACTACCTCAATCAAGACAGTTGGATGCTCAAAGACGTCACCATTACCCGGATGCAAAAGCGCGAAGCGATTTCGAATGTGACGCAAGATCAATTGGTATGGAAAACCACCCTCACGCCCGACAAACTTGCGGTCGTAACGGTGAAACCCGAGGAGTTATCTTTATCGGGCTTGTACAGTTACGTCACTTATCTGAAAGCCTCGCAGCAGGATGCCTCTCGCTATGAGCTTGCGTTATGGCGTAAAGCGGTCCAGCCTTTGTCGATTGCGGTCATGATGTTGCTGGCGCTCAGTTTTGTGTTTGGCCCACTGCGGAGCGTCACCATGGGAGCGCGCGTATTGTCGGGTGTGATCTTTGGCTTTGGCTTTTACATTGCCAATGAAGTCTTTGGGCCAATGAGCTTAGTATACAAATTACCACCAGCGGTTGGAGCCATTACCCCAAGTGTGATTTTCTTAGTGATCACCTTGCTGCTGCTCCGGCGTAAGTTGTAGTGCTGTACCTGATAGAAGGGCCAAGGAAAATCCTTGGCCTTTTTGGCTTGGGACTAACGAAAGCGTTACCTCGTGTTAGTCCTTGTACTGGAAGGCTTTGATTACGCGCTCGACGCCACGGACATTGCGGGCGATATCTACCGCTTTGTCTGCCTGCGCTTGGGTGACGGCACCCATTAAAAACACTTCTCTGGCTTCAGTGATCACCTTGATGTTGACCGAACGCAATTGATCGTCAGCTACAAAAGCGGCTTTGACGCGGGTCGTGAGCCAGCCATCGGTGCTGATATCGGCAAGGCCAATCATCGGCGCGTCGCGCACTTCGTTATAGACGACGTCGACATTGTCCAATGCGCGAATGCGCTCAACCAATTGCTCGGTCAGAGCCGGATCGGTGCTTTGCCCCACTAACAGTGCTTGCCCTTGAAAAGCGGCCGCTTTCGCACGAATTTTGTTTCTAAACGGCGGTTTATTAACAATCCCAGCGGTGTTTAGGCCAATTTGTGTGTCTTGCCACTCCTCGCCAGTGGTGCGTGGGTCGGAGGAGTACACGGTAGAGCATGCTTGCAAGGCAAGCGCAAACATCAAGGTGATTATCAGGCGCATGGTTTATTCTCCGTGAGAGGGGAAGAGCACCTGATCAATAAGGTCGCACAAGCAGTGTACGGTGAGTAAGTGCCCTTCTTGGATCCGTGCGGTACGTTGTGACGGAATGCGGATCTCGACATCGCGCTGCCCGAGCAACCCGGCCATTTCGCCACCGTCTTTGCCGGTCATCGCAATAATAGTCATATCACGGGTCACCGCCGCTTCCATGGCTTTGATGATGTCTTTGCTGTTACCACTGGTGGAAATCGCCAGCAAGATATCGCCAGCTTGCCCCAAGGCACGTACTTGCTTAGAAAACACTTCATCATGGCTATAGTCATTGGCCACCGCCGTTAAGGTGGTGGTGTCTGTGGTCAGCGCTAATGCTGGCAGGCTGGGGCGCTCGGTTTCAAAGCGATTAAGCAAGCAAGACGCGAAATGCTGGGCATTGGCGGCTGAGCCACCGTTACCGCAACACAGGATTTTATTGCCATTAAGCAGGCTTTGTACCATCACTTGAGCCGATTGTGACAGATACTCAGGGATCGCTTCGGCAGCAGCAATCTGGGTTTGAATACTTTCGGTAAAGCTCTCTTTGATGCTCTCTAGCATGACTTACCCTTGAACAATGTTTTTAATCCAGTTGACCGCCTCAACACTGCCATCAAAGGTGACGGCGTCAAAGCGAAATTCTGTTTGTGTACTTTTTACCCCGTGGCACTGCATCCAGCGCTCTGCCGCGAGAATTAAACGCTTTTGCTTAGCGGCGGTAATACTGGCTGCTGCGCCGCCAAAATCTTGTCCGCGGCGAAAACGGACTTCGACGAATACCAAGCAGGTGCCGTCTTGCATCACCAGATCGATTTCCCCGCGGCGACTGTGCGCGTTTTTATCTAAAACGCGGAGCCCGTGTCGCACGAGGTACTGGCAAGCGTGTGCCTCGTAAGCCTGTCCTTTCGCCCTAGGCTGAGGACGTATCACTGCGCATCCTGCGTGGTTTGAGTGGTAATCGGCTCGATGTCTGTTTTGCCAAATCGCGCCCAGTCCAGCTGCCGATGAATAACACAGTGTTCCGCCAGTGATAATTGGCCTGTTTGGCCACTCAATTGGTAGCCAGGTTGTGCCTGCATTTGCGGTAACCCTTTCAGCAGGCCGTATGCATCCATTCCAAGCGCGTGTAAACGCGTGGTGTTATTGCTCGGCGATGGATGGCGCTGCTGGTATTGTTGATACGCTGCACTTTGGGGGCTAATCAGCAGCGGAATATCACTAAACTCGATCCCTTGCAGTTCGGCTAATTGCCCCATGCCGTCTGCGCGATTGTTACTGCGTGAGCTGGCGTACAGCTTGGGTGGCTGCACATCCGGATTAATGGCCACTTCGATAAAGGGCTTGAGCAAGGTCAGCTCGGCCGCACCGGCGACCATATACACGGCATCAATGTCCCGACGACTGCGCGCTTGTGATTGCAACGGCAAGTCGGTGAGTTGCTTCATTTGAGCGATTCGGCGTTGGCTGGCGTCCAAACCGAAAATATCACGGATGCGCGCTTGCATTTTATCGCGATCACCCAGCGGTGCTTGTTCTACCTCGGTGTCGGTCAGTGATTGCCAGCGCGTGGAAAAGGCATCGCGCATTCGCTGTCCAAAGGCAGAGTCAGGATAGAGCACCAGCGGGAATTGGTACCCTTGTTGGTGCAAGCGATCGGCCGCTTGCGCTGCCTCTTGTTCGGGCGACAAGGTAAAGTAGCATACTCCTTGCTGGTAGTGATCATCCGTGGGTTCATTCAGTGCCAACAAAGGCACTTGCCCGGCAATGGCGTTGCTGACGGCGGCTACCTTGTGTTTTTGCAAAGGCCCGACGACAAAATCAACGCCGTCATCAGTGATGCGCTGAGTGAGCGTGTTAACGTCTAACGCGTTGGTGTCATAAAAACGGACCTCAGGGCGTTGTTCGCTATCAGCATCCAGCATGGCCTCGACAAAACCATCGCGAATCGCATCCCCTTGCTCGGAGAATTTGTCAGTCAATGGCAACATCACGCCAACACGAGTCGGTTGGGTGATAGTCAAGGCTTTAATGTCGGCTAAGTTATCTGGGAGATACTGGTTGGCGGGATGCGCAGGGTGCGACGTTAAATAGGCATCTAACTGGCTTTGCATCTCAGCAACATCGCCGGTGTAACGCCGGGCAATATCAAGTAACGCAATCCAGCCGGCGAGAATGTCATCATCGCTGTTTTGCAGCTGTTTGATTTCAGTTTGGCTCAGTAACTGTAAATCTTGCCACAAGGTATTCCATGCCTGCTGCGCGTCATCGGCGTTGGCATAATTTGCTAATTGGTATTGGTTTTTCACCGCACCGAGCGCATTGTCTTGCTGGCGGGCAATCTTGGCCTTTTGCTGGTAAAAACGCACATACTGGCTGTCTGTAAGCTGCCAGCCGGGAGAAAGCGCCAGTACCTGATCGGCTTGGGTGAGTTGGCCGGTTTGTGCGAAAAGCCGCGCACGAGCCAAGGTCCACTCAATACGTTGCTCGGTGTTGAGTTGGCGCTCTGACAAGCGCTGCAATAGCACGTCGGCTTGGTTTAGCTGTTGCTCGTTGATGAGTGCTTTGATCGCCAGTAGATACCAGTCGTTTTGCTTCTCACCTTGGCTGGTTTCTGCCTGCAACAGATAAAATGTCGAATTCTCCGTTGCCGGCTGACTGATGACATCACGCGCCGTTGGCGTAGACGTCGGTGCACTACATGCAGCCAGCGCTAACGCTAGGGCTACAGGGGTGATAAGTCGTGTTACACTTTGACGCTTCTGGGTAAGTTTAACCATGAACATGTTTCAACCGTGACAACGTTGCCCCTATCTTAATCGCCGAAGGGTTGTTAAACAAATGACTGATGCAAATCTATCCGACCATGCTCACCCCACGCTATATATTGTGCCAACACCGATAGGCAACTTGGCGGATATTACCCAGCGTGCACTCGATGTGTTAGCCAGCGTGGATCTGGTTGCTGCCGAAGACACGCGTCACACCGCACGATTGCTCTCGCATTTTTCTATCAATGCGAAGACCTTTGCCTTACATGAGCATAACGAGCAGCAAAAAGCGGCGGCATTATTAGCGCGCTTGCAACAAGGCCAGTCAGTTGCATTAGTCTCGGACGCGGGAACGCCGTTGATTAGCGACCCTGGCTACCATCTGGTCACGCAATGCCGTGAAGCGGGTGTGCGCGTGGTGCCTTTGCCAGGCGCTTGCGCGGTGGTGACCGCATTAAGTGCTTCTGGTTTGCCTTCAGACCGCTTTAGTTTTGAAGGGTTCCTACCGCCTAAGACAAAAGCACGTCAGGATACGTTCCGCACTTTGGCTGATGATCCTCGTACCTTGATTTTCTATGAATCGCCGCACCGGATTCGCGACAGTTTAGCGGATATGCGTGAAGTGTTGGGTGAGGATCGGCGCGTGGTATTGGCGCGTGAGCTGACCAAAACCTTTGAAACCATTCATGGGGCACCGTTAGGCGAACTGATTGCGTGGTTAAATGAGGATGCCAACCGGCTACGCGGTGAAATGGTGCTATTGGTAGCGGGTTATCGTGCCGATAAAAGCGCGTTGCCGTCGGCGGCGTGTCATGCCCTCGGTTTATTGGCCGCTGAGCTACCCCTGAAAAAGGCAGCGGCATTAGTCGCGGAATTGTATTCGGTTAAAAAGAACGCACTCTATAAGTGGGGCTTGGAGAATCTGTAGCTAAGCGTGATTTACACTGGCTTGCGTGGTGATTCTTCTATATACTCCCCCGCTCGAGTTGGCCGGGTAACCGCTGCTTTATTGATGTCCCACGGGAGACTGATGAAGGGGAGGAAAGTCCGGGCTCCTCAGGGCAGGGTGCCAGGTAACGCCTGGGAGGCGCGAGCCTACGACCAGTGCAGCAGAGAGTAGACCGCCGATGGCTCTTCGGAGCACAGGTAAGGGTGAAAGGGTGCGGTAAGAGCGCACCGCGCGGCTGGCAACAGTGCGTGGCACGGTAAACTCCACCCGGAGCAAGACCAAATAGGTCCCTATTGGCGCGGCCCGCGTTTGGGGACGGGTAGGTTGCTGGAGCCTGTGAGCGATTGCAGGCCTAGACGAATGGTTACCGCCGTTTTTACGGTACAGAACCCGGCTTACAGGCCAACTCACCTCATTATCGGGCGAGCCTTTTGGGCTCGCCCTCTCTTTTTCAGCGTTTGAATCAGACGATTTGGTTATAACCTGATGTGATCGGTTGGCTTAGCGACTGATTAACCCGCTGAAATATCTTGTTTAATCTCCCTAAGTGTGATCTTTGTCACTGTCATGGCTTGCTTGACTTTCTTTTTACCTGCTACGTACACTTCTGGGTGGGAAAATGTGGTGTAAAGTGGATAATCTTGGTGAAAAAGGGAAAATAGCGCCATGCTACGCGGCGTCAGTGCCATATCGGTCGACAAGAAAGGGCGACTCGCCCTACCCACTCGCTATCGCGATGGCTTAATTACCCATTGTGACGGCCAGTTTGTGTGCACGATCGATCACCAGCTCCCCTGTTTGGCCTTGTATCCCGTCCCGGAGTGGGAAGTGATAGAAGACAAGCTTGCACAGCTGTCGAGCTTTCAGCCGGCAGAACGACGCTTGCAGCGCTTGCTACTCGGCCATGCCTTTGATTGTGAGATGGATGGCCAAGGCCGGCTATTGCTGTCCGCGGCGCTGCGCCAGTATGCGGGGCTTGAGGGCAAAGCGATGCTGGTGGGCCAACTCAACAAGTTTGAGATTTGGGATGAGCAAACATGGCAGGCACAAATTCGCCAGGATATGGACACACAGGCGGAATCAACCCCGATGATCAGTGAGCGGTTAGCTGACCTCTCTCTGTAAATAATGAAGTGAACTTATGTCAGAACAGTATACCCATGTTTCCGTCCTATTGAACGAATCGGTAGACGGCCTCGCGATAAAGCCAGACGGCATTTATGTCGATGGTACCTTTGGTCGCGG
The DNA here is from genome assembly GCF_001995685.1 of Salinivibrio sp. IB282. Lineage (NCBI taxonomy): Bacteria > Pseudomonadati > Pseudomonadota > Gammaproteobacteria > Vibrionales > Vibrionaceae > Salinivibrio > Salinivibrio sp. IB282. The sequence continues at coordinate 14,868 of NZ_MUET01000005.1, forward strand.
CGGTCACTCTCGCCATATCTTATCGCAGCTGGGTGAAAACGGGCGTTTGTACGCCATTGATCGCGACCCTCGCGCGATTGAAGAAGCCAGCACCATTGACGATCCTCGCTTTCAAATCATTCATGGTCCTTTTTCTGACATCGAGGCCTATCTGCGCGACCGGGGCTTGAGTGAAAAAGTCGATGGCATCTTGCTCGATCTGGGCGTGTCGTCTCCACAGCTGGACGATCCTAGCCGTGGATTCAGCTTTATGCATGACGGCCCTTTAGATATGCGCATGGATCCCAGTAGCGGCCAGTCAGCGGCGCAGTGGTTAGAAACTGCCAGCCCAGACGACATTGCTTGGGTGTTAAAAGTGTTTGGTGAAGAGCGTTTTGCTCGCCGGATTGCCAACGCGATTGTGCGTCATCGTGAGGACGAAGAAGCGACACCGCTTACTACCACTAACCAGCTGGCGAAGCTGATTGATCATGCGGTGCCGTTTAGAGAAAAGAAAAAACACCCAGCGACGCGCAGTTTTCAAGCGATCCGCATTTATATCAACAGTGAATTGGATGAGATTGAGCAAGCACTGCAAGGGGCGTTGGCAAGCCTCGCCCCCGGTGGCCGTTTGTCTGTGATCAGCTTTCACTCGTTAGAAGATCGCATGGTGAAGCGCTTTATTCGCAAACAAAGCAAAGGCCCAGACGTGCCCAAAGGCGTGCCTTTGACTGAAGCGCAGATCGCGGAGCTTGGCTCGGCGGCGATGAAGCCCATTGGTAAGGCAATTAAACCGTCAGCTGATGAGGTGGCGCAAAACGCACGTGCGCGTAGTTCGGTATTACGCATCGCGGAGAAACTAGGGTAAATCATGGAGCCGCGCCCCAGCCTTGCCAAACAGATTCGTCAGGACGTGCTGGCCATCGGTAAGTTGCCGTTGGGGTTGTTGGTGGCGGTATTGCTATCAGCGATCGCTGTGGTGTCGATGACGCAATCGACCCGTAGTTTGATAGCCAAACAAGATGCGCTGCTTGAGCAGCGCGAAACCCTTGAAGTGGAGTGGCGAAATCAATTGCTGGAAGAAAACGCGTTATCAGAACACAGCCATGTGGAGGCCGTCGCGCGTGAGGATTTTGGCATGATTCGACCAACCAGTGATAACGAAGTGATCGTCAAACGATCTTTGAGTAATAGCCGGTGAAAAAACGTTCTAGCAAGCCTGCCAATCGCCGTACACCGAAAGCGCCACCTGTGCTGATCCAGTGGCGCTTTGGCCTTATTTGCGCGTTTATCGCCTTGGCCTTGGTCGCACTGGTGGCACGTGCGGCGTATATCCAAGTGATTGAGCCCGATAGGCTGCGTCATGAGGGGGACTTGCGCTCAGTACGGGTTGAACAAGTGCATTCCGCGCGTGGGATGATTGAAGACCGCCAAGGTGAGCCGTTGGCGGTCAGTGTCCCCGTGCAAGCGGTGTGGGCCGATCCGGTGACCGTATTTAAACACCAGGGGCTCAACAACGTTGAACGCTGGTACGYGCTGGCTGATGTACTGGGCCTAGACCGCCAGGCGCTGATTGACAAAATTCAAGCGAATCGCAAGCGGCGTTTTGTTTATCTGCAGCGCCAAGTACGCCCCGCAATGGCTGCGTATGTAAACAAGCTCGACTTGCCCGGTGTCGGTCTTAAAGCCGAGTCCCGCCGTTTTTATCCTARTGCTGAGGTAAGTGCCCACTTAGTGGGGATGACAGGCATTGACGGCCATGGCTTGGAAGGGATTGAACGCCGGTTTGATGACTGGCTTGCTGGAGAGCATGGCAAGCGCACTGTGCGCAAAGACAGATTTGGCCGTGTGGTCGAGCACATTGCCACCGAAGACAAAAAAGAAGGCCAGTCACTCACGCTCAGTATCGACCAGCGTTTGCAAGCCATCGCTTATCGTGCGATTAAGCAAGCGGTGGCTGATTATCGCGCCACGTCTGGCTCGTTGGTGATGGTGGATGTCAAAACCGGCGAAGTGATGGCCATGGTTAACGCTCCCTCTTATAACCCTAACAATCGCAGCTCGCTGAAAAGCTTTAATATGCGTAACCGCGCGATTACTGATGTGTTTGAACCGGGCTCAACCATGAAGCCTTTTGTGGTACTCACCGCCTTAGAAAACGGTGTTGCCGATATGGACACCGTAATAGATACCAGTAATGGCATCATGCAAATCGGGGGCAGTCGCGTGCGGGATGTCTCCAAAGTGGGTAAAGCCAATCTCGCACGGATCCTCAAAAAATCGAGCAACATCGGTGTCAGTAAGCTGTCGTTGGCGATGCCCGTGGAGACCCTGTTGGGCGAATACGGTAGCTTTGGCCTCGGGGCAAGTACTGGCGTCGAGTTGGTGGGTGAATCGGTTGGGCACTTCCCCTCACGCCGCCGCTGGTCAGACTTTGAACGAGCGACGCTGGCCTTTGGTTATGGCTTGTCAGTGACGCCGGCGCAACTGGCGCGTGCCTATGCCACGCTCGGCTCGCTGGGCATCAATCGACCGCTGAGTATTTTAAAGCGCGAGGGAGTGACTGAAGGGAAACAAGTCGCCTCGCGTGCAAATGTGTATAAAGTGCTGCRAATGCTAGAGGGCGTGACCCAAGAAGGCGGGAGCGCACGCCGTGCTGCGGTGGACGGTTACCGAGTCGGGGCGAAAACTGGTACCGCGAAAGTGGCAGTAGCGGGCGGTTATGGCGATGAGTATATCGGTTATACCGCGGGCCTGGCACCGATTAGTGATCCCAGACTGGCGATGGTGGTGGTGATCAACGAGCCACAAGGTGACAAGTATTATGGTGGCCAGGTGGCGGCGCCGGTGTTTTCTGATGTGATGAAAAGCGCGCTCCAGATCTTAAACATTGCACCGGATGCGGGCACAGGCCCTGAGTTGCAAGTGGCTAAGTATGCAAGTGAAGTGAACCAGAATGAATGATTTAAACCAATGGCTGAGTCCGTGGCTGGCCGATGCGCCGAGCGTCCCAGTCAAGCAGATGACACTCGACAGTCGCTGCGTCGGTGATGGAGATGTGTTTGTAGCGGTGCAAGGCCATCAGGTCGATGGTCGCCAGTTTATTCAGGCTGCGATTGAGGCAGGCGCGGTGGCCGTGGTGCAACAAGGTGAAAACGACCAGATAGCCTGGCGCGATCAGGTGCCAGTGATCAGCTTGCGCGCGTTACCTCATGCGCTCTCTGCGATGGCGGCGCGCTTTTATCAGGATCCTCAGCAACACCTCGGGTTGATTGGTGTCACCGGAACCAATGGCAAAACCACAGTGTCGCAACTGATTGCTCAGTGGCTTGATGCACTCGATCAACGCACGGCGGTGATGGGCACCACTGGCAATGGCTTTATTGGCCAATTAGAAGCGGCGGAAAACACTACGGGCGATGCCATTGGTATTCAAGCCCAGCTTGCGGCGTTTGCGCAGCAAGGTGCACGCCATGTCGCGATGGAAGTGTCATCGCACGGTTTGGTGCAAGGGCGCGTGGCCAGCCTTGCCTTTGATRCCGCGGTATTTACCAATTTAAGTCATGATCACCTTGACTACCACGGCACCCTCGACGCCTACGCCGAGGCGAAAAAGCAACTGTTTGCGTTAGGCTCGCCACTAAAAGTCATCAATGCGGATGATAGTGTTGGTCGCTCCTGGCTACAGCAATGGCCAGAGGCTATCGCGGTCGCCATGGACGCAGCTTCACTGCAAGCCCACACAGGCCGATTTGTGCGCGCGACCTCGGTCGCCTATGCCAGCGACGGTGTGCGGGTGCAGATCGACTCATCCTGGGGACAAGGCGAGATCCATGCCGCATTAGTGGGAGATTTTAATGTCAGCAATTTGCTAGTGAGCTTGGCGACCTTATTGGGGCTGGGCTACCCATTAGCGCCGTTATTAGCGGTGGCCCCGCAGTTGCAAGCTGTCACAGGGCGGATGGAGGTTTTTCTCGCTGCTGACAAACCGACCGTCGTGGTTGATTATGCTCACACGCCCGATGCGCTGGAGAAAGCGCTGCTTGCGTTGCGACGTCATTGTAAAGGCGCGCTGTGGTGCATCTTTGGCTGCGGCGGCGACCGGGATACACGCAAGCGGCCGTTAATGGCCCGTTTGGCGGAGCAGAACGCCGATCATGTGGTATTGACCAATGATAACCCTCGCAGCGAAGCGCCTGAAGCCATTACCCAAGACATGCTTACGGGGATGCTGGCGCCAGAGCGCGCGTGGGTGAAGCATGATCGTGCCGACGCGGTGACTCAGGTCATTCAACAAGCGAACGCTGATGACATTGTCCTGATTGCAGGCAAGGGTCATGAAGATTACCAAATTTTGGCGCACGGCAAGGTGCATTATTCCGACCGAGAGACGGTGGCGGCACAACTCAAGGAGTTATCATGATTCGGACCTCACTCGATACCCTCGCGCACGCGGTGAACGCGACGATATTGCACCGAGAGCTTGTGCCTGAAAATGACCAGATTGAGGCGATCACCACAGATACCCGCGAACTTGGCGAAGGGGCGATGTTTGTTGCCTTAAAAGGGGACCGCTTTGATGGCCATGACTTTGCAGAGCAAGCCAAAGCGGCCGGTGCGGCGGCGATAGTGGTCGATCGTCCGCTGGATGTTGCGATGCCCCAATTGCGGGTGGAGGACACGCGTATCGCGCTTGGCCAGCTGGGCGCGTGGGTAAAAAGCCAATGTCAGGTACCCACCATTGCCATCACCGGCAGCTGTGGCAAAACCACGGTAAAGCAAATGCTGGCAGCTATTCTGGCACAAAAAGGCCCGACCTTAGCCACTGCAGGTAATTTTAATAACGATATTGGTGTGCCGCTGACCCTGTTTCGGCTGACCTCTGAGCACCAGTATGCAGTGATCGAACTGGGGGCGAACCATATTGGCGAAATTGCCTACACCACGTCGTTGGTGAAACCGGATATCGCTATGGTAACCAACCTTGCCGCGGCGCACCTTGAGGGGTTTGGCTCAATGGAAGGGGTGGCGATTGCCAAAGGTGAGATCTACCAAGGTTTGCCAGAAGGTGGCATTGCATTGGTGAATCAACATAGCCACGGCGACGAAAAGTGGCAAGCGGTGCTGGCCGACAAGCAGGTGATCCCCGTCACTGACACCGAAGCGGCGCCACTGAAGTTGATAGATAGCACGCTCACCGATGCCGGCTGTTATCAAATCACCTTAAATGATGGCCAGATGCAAAAAACGGTCACCTTGCCATTACCCGGGGTGCACAATATCACTAATGCACTGATGGCCGGCTGCGCGGCGATGCAGCTGCCGAGCGTGGGGTTAGACGATGTGGTGAGCGGCTTAGCAGCGATGGAAAATGCCGCGGGGCGCACCCAGGTCACTGAGCCTCGACCAGGCTTGAGGTTGATTGATGACACCTATAACGCCAGTGTGCCGGCAATGAAATCCGCGATTGATGTGCTGGCCAGCTACCCAGGTGAGCGTTGGCTCATTGTGGGCGATATGGCTGAGCTAGGGCAATACAGTGAACAAATGCACCGTGAAGTGGGAGAGCATGCTGAAAAAGCACAGTTAGACCGCGTGTTCACGACCGGAAACGATAGCCGTGTGATCAGCGAATGCTGTGGCGGTGACCATTTTGATAGTAAAGAGGCGCTCATTGCGCACGTAGTAGCCATGATAAACACACAGACACCTGACACAATTTTAATTAAAGGCGCTCGCGGGATGGCGATGGAAGCCGTTGTTGCCGCCATCAAGGAGGCTTGCTAATGCTTTTATGGTTAGCGGAGGCGCTACAAAACCTTTTACCCTCGATGCGGTTGTTTGAATACCTGACGTTCCGAGCGATTGTGAGTGCATTAACCGCACTATTGTTCTCGCTATGGGCCGGGCCGCGTTTGATTAAACGCCTACAATCGATGCAAATTGGCCAAGTGGTGCGCGAAGAAGGCCCTGAATCTCACTTTAGCAAGCGTGGTACGCCGACCATGGGCGGGGTGCTGATTGTTGCTGCCATCAGTTTAACCGTCTTTTTATGGGCGGACTTGGCTAACCCTTATGTGTGGGCGGTGATGGTTGTCCTGCTCGGCTATGGCGCGGTGGGCTTTGTCGATGATTATCGCAAAGTGGTGCGCAAAAATACCGATGGCTTGGTCGCGCGCTGGAAGTATTTCTGGCAATCCGCCATTGCGTTAGGGGTGGCGTTTGCCCTGTATGCGCACGGCAAGGACACCGCAGCCACTCAGTTGGTGGTGCCGTTTTTCAAAGACGTGATGCCGCAGCTTGGCCTGTTTTATGTGGTCTTTACCTACTTTGTGATTGTCGGCACCAGCAATGCGGTGAACCTGACGGATGGCCTCGATGGGTTAGCGATTTTGCCCACCGTGATGGTCGCCGGTGGGTTTGCCTTTATTGCGTGGGCAACCGGGAACGTCAACTTTGCCAGCTACCTGCATATTCCGTATATCCAATACAGCAGTGAGCTGGTAGTGGTATGTGCTGCGATTGTCGGGGCTGGGCTGGGCTTTTTGTGGTTTAACACCTACCCGGCGCAAGTATTTATGGGGGATGTGGGCTCGCTGGCATTAGGCGGCGCGCTCGGCACCATCGCGGTATTGGTGCGTCAAGAGCTGCTACTGATCATCATGGGCGGGGTGTTCGTGATGGAAACAGTGTCGGTGATCTTACAGGTCGGTTCTTATAAATTGCGTGGTCAGCGCATTTTCCGCATGGCACCGATTCATCACCACTATGAGCTAAAAGGCTGGCCGGAGCCGCGAGTGATCGTGCGCTTTTGGATCATTTCGTTGATGCTGGTGCTGATTGCGCTGGCCACACTCAAGGTACGCTAATCATGCCAGCCGCGAGCCAGTATTCATTAACCGAGTTTCGCCATATCGTCGTGATGGGCTTGGGCGTGACTGGCCTATCGGTGGTGCGTTTTATTGCGCGCCATCACCCTAAGGCATGTATCCGCGTGATGGACTCGCGCACGCAGCCGCCGGGGCAAGACCAACTGCCAGATAACGTCGAGTTGCACACTGGCAGTTGGCAGGCGCAGTGGTTAGCCGATGCCGATTTGGTCGTTACTAACCCAGGGATATCGCTGCATACGCCAGCGTTGGCGCCAGTCCATGCAGCAGGAACGCCTATTGTGGGAGACATTGAGCTATTTGCCTGGTACTGCGATAAGCCGGTAGTGGCGATCACTGGCTCCAACGGCAAAAGCACCGTCACAGCGCTGGTAGGCGAAATGGCGAAAGCGAGCGGGATTGACGTCGGAGTGGGTGGCAATATCGGTGTCGCGGCGTTGGATTTGCTCGACCGCGGTCACGAGCTGTATGTGTTAGAGCTGTCTAGCTTTCAACTCGAAACTACCGACTCGCTGGTTCTAGATGGCGCGGCCTTTTTGAACTTCTCTGAAGATCATATGGATAGATACGACAGCTTGGCCGATTATCGTGCCGCCAAGTGCCGTATTTTCACCCATGCGACTACCCTGATCGCCAATGCCGATGATCCGCAAACGCACGATGATCTGCAAACGAACACCGCCTCCTCCATGCGTCTATTTGGTTTTCATCAAGGTGACTATTGCCTTATCACCGACCAAGGTGAGGCATGGTTAGCGGCACACGGCCAGCCACTGCTTCCCGTCTCTTCACTGGGACTGGTGGGCCGTCACAACGTGGCGAATGGGCTGGCGGCCATGGCGCTGGCTGACAGTGTCGGCATTAGTCAGCAAGGGCAAAAAGCAGCACTCAGTACGTACGCTGGCCTCCCGCACCGTTGTCAAAAAGTCGCCAAGCATCAGGGCGTGCTGTGGGTCAATGATTCAAAGGCTACCAATGTGGCCAGCACCCTAGCGGCACTCGATGGCCTAGATATTGAAGGGCGGTTACACCTGTTGGTCGGGGGCGATGGTAAAGGCGCCGACTTTAGTCTGTTGCAACCTGTTTTGGCGACGCTGGACGTGTCGCTTTACTGCTTTGGCAAAGATAAAACGCAGCTGGCGGCGCTCGATAACACGGCGCAGTGTGTGGAAACGCTGCACCAAGCGGTCGATGCAGCGGCTTACCAAGCCTGTGCCGGCGACATGGTGCTGTTATCACCCGCTTGTTCAAGCTTGGATCAGTTCACTAATTTTGCTGCCCGTGGGGATGCTTTTATCGCCGAGGTAGAATCGATGATCGCGAGGCAGACATGACTGTAAGCCGACTTCCTCAATTCTGCTGGCAGTGGCTTCGGACGCCGTCTCCGGGCGTGTTGTATGACCGCCAATTGGTCTGGACATCGCTGCTGTTAATGGTTATTGGGTTAGTCATGGTGACCTCGGCCTCCTTGCCTGTGGGGCTTAGGCTGGCGGATGCGCCTTTTTTGTTTGCCAAACGTCATGCCTTTTATCTGGGGGTCGCCATCGCCGCCGCCGTGCTAGTGATGTACATCCCCGTGCATTGGTGGCAGCGCTATAGCGGCTATATGTTATTGCTCTCGTCGCTATTGTTACTGGCGGTGCTTGCCGTGGGTCGGTCTGTCAATGGTGCCGCACGCTGGATCTCTGTGGCTGGGATCAATATTCAGCCAGCGGAGAKCGCCAAGTTATCCCTATTTGTCTTTTTAGCCGGGTATCTGGTGCGCCGCCATGGTGAGGTGCGTGAACATTTTCGTGGCTTTGCTAAGCCCTTGGCGGTGCTGTTGTTCTTCGCAAGCTTATTGTTGGCGCAACCTGATTTAGGCTCGGTGGTGGTGATGTTTGTCACCACCGTGGGGATGTTATTTATCGCAGGGGCCAAGCTGTGGCAGTTTATTGCACTGCTGATCACCGGGTTGACCTTGGTCGGAGGCTTGATTGTCGCTGAGCCTTACCGGGTACGCCGCGTCACCGCCTTTTTAGACCCCTGGCAAGACCCGTTTGGCAGTGGCTATCAGCTGACTCAATCCTTAATGGCATTTGGGCGCGGGGATTGGTTTGGACAAGGGCTCGGTAATTCCATTCAAAAACTGGAATATTTGCCAGAAGCGCATACCGATTTCGTGTTTGCGGTGATTGCTGAAGAGCTTGGCTTGGTGGGTGTCAGCGTCATTTTGTGTTTGATTTTCTACTTGGTGTTTAAAGCCTTATTTATTGGTAAGCGTTGCCTTGAGCAAAACCAACTCTTTGGCGGTTTTCTTGCCTTCGGGATTGGGATCTGGTTTGCGTTCCAAACCATGGTCAACGTAGGCGCTGCCGCTGGCATGCTCCCGACCAAAGGCTTGACTTTGCCATTGATCAGTTATGGGGGCTCCAGTCTGGTCATCATGGCGGTGGCAGTGGCACTGCTATTGCGCATTGATCACGAGTACCGCTTAGCCACGTCGCAAGCGCACCAAAGAAACCCTTATCAAGGTAAAGAACAGAATAATGAGTAAAAAACGATTATTAGTGATGGCAGGGGGCACTGGTGGCCATGTTTTTCCAGGGCTCGCGGTCGCTAAGTATTTAGAAAATCAAGGCTGGGAGATCTGCTGGTTAGGGACGGCGGATCGCATGGAGGCCGATTTGGTGCCTAAATATGGTATCGAGATCGCATTTATTCGCGTTAAAGGCTTGATTGGATCGGGGCTGATGCGCAAGCTACGAGCCCCTTGGATGATTGTCAGTGCGATTTGGCAAGCGCGGCAAGTGATCAAGCGCTTTAAACCCGACGCTGTATTAGGCATGGGGGGCTATGTCAGTGGCCCAGGTGGGATTGCCGCGTGGTTAAGTGGCGTGCCCGTGATCTTGCATGAACAAAATGCGGTGGCAGGCCTAACCAATCGCTGGCTGGCGAAAGTCGCCAAACAAGTGTTACAAGCGTTTCCAGGCGCATTCGATGGCAAGACAGTGGTCGGTAACCCAGTACGTCGAGATGTGTGTGATATCGCTGCCCCCGAGCAACGGTTTAGTGAGCGAGAAGGCGCCTTGCGCGTTTTAGTCATGGGAGGCAGTCAGGGCGCGAGGATCCTTAATCAAACGGTTCCAGAGGCGATTGCGCTCACCGAGCAAGCGGTCACGGTTCGCCACCAAGCAGGCAAGCACAACGCTGAGCCGACACGCGATGCGTACCAACAAGCCGGTGTCAGTGACGTCGAAGTCAGTGAGTTTATTGATGATGTCGCCGAGGCTTATGCTTGGGCGGATGTGGTGATTTGCCGCAGCGGAGCATTGACGGTGTCTGAGCTGGCGGCGGCTGGCGTTGGGGCGATTTTCGTCCCCTTTATGCATGCCGATAGGCAACAAGCACTCAACGGTGATTACTTAGTCGCCCGTGGTGCGGCTTTAATGATTGAACAGCCATCACTGACAGCGAGCACATTGGCTGAGACAATCAACCAGCTTGACCGCCCACGCTTGTTAGCGATGGCAAGGGCGGCTAGAGAGGCGGCCATCATTGATGCAGATGCCCGTGTCGCGGACGTTATCGTCACGCACGCCAACAAATAGAGAATAGAGAATGGGTAAATTGGATAATCAGCAGCTGGAAAAAATTCGCACCATGATCCCGGAAATGCGCCGGGTTAAGCGGATCCACTTTGTGGGGATCGGCGGTGCAGGCATGTGTGGTATTGCTGAAGTGCTGATTAATGAAGGTTACCAAATAACCGGCTCGGATCTTGCACAGAATATCGTCACAGAGCGATTGGCATCCATGGGGGCGCAGATTTTTATCGGGCATCAAGCGAGCCATGTCGAACAAGCCAGTGTTGTGGTGGTGTCGACAGCCATTAAACAGGATAACCCGGAAGTGGAAGCGGCAAAAGCGGCGCGCATTCCTGTGGTGCGTCGGGCAGAAATGCTTGCCGAATTAATGCGCTATCGGCACGGCATTGCCGTTGCCGGTACCCACGGCAAAACCACGACGACCGCGATGGTCACACAAATTTTCTCTGAGGCAGGGTTAGATCCCACCTTCGTCAATGGGGGATTGGTAAAAAGTGCAGGCACCAATGCGCGGTTAGGCAGCAGTCGTTATTTGATTGCCGAAGCGGATGAAAGTGATGCCTCTTTTTTACACCTGCAGCCAATGGTGGCGATTGTCACCAACATAGAAGCAGACCATATGGATACCTATGGTGGTAGCTTCGCAAAGTTGCAACAGACGTTTATCGACTTTCTCCATAATCTGCCGTTCTACGGGGTGGCGGTGGTGTGTATCGATGACCCGATCGTTCGTGAGCTGATCCCGTCGATTGGACGCCAAGTGATCACCTACGGGTTCTCGCACGATGCCGATATATGTTTACATGATTACCAACAGCATGGGCAGTGTGGTGTATTTAAAGTGACACGTCCTCATCGGGAAACGCTAACCATTCGTTTGAATACACCCGGCCAACATAATGCGCTCAACGCGGCAGCGGCGATTGCGGTTGCCACGGAAGATGGTGTCGATGATGACGCAATCTTACGTGCTTTGGCCAATTTTGCTGGCACAGGGCGGCGTTTTGATCAACTCGGTGAGTTTGCCGTGGATGAGGGGACCGCCCTGCTGGTGGACGATTATGGACATCACCCCAGTGAAGTGGACGTCACCATTAAAGCGGCACGCGCAGGCTGGCAAGAGCACCGTTTAGTGATGATTTTTCAGCCACACCGTTACAGCCGCACGCGCGATCTTTATGATGACTTTGCCAATGTGTTGGAAAAAGTGGATGTGTTGCTGATGTTGGATGTGTACTCAGCGGGAGAAACGCCGATTGCAGGGGCTGATGGTAGAAGTTTGTGTCGGAGCATTCGCGCGCGCGGTAAGCTAGATCCTATTTTTGTGCCTAATGCAGAGGCCTTACCCTCGGCACTGGCTAACGTGCTGCAACCTAATGACTTGGTTTTAACACAAGGCGCGGGTGATATTGGTAAAATAGCAAAAAATTTAGCGGCAAAGCAGCTAGACAAGGCTAAAATGGCGCAATAAAACGTCGCTGACGAGATAAAAAGAGCGGTCAATATCGGTGGTTACCAGAATAAACATCGGTTTTTATCGTCTTTGTGGGAAAATGGCGCGCAATCGATCTCAACTTAGTGATGAAAGTGCACGTCTAGGTTGGAGAGCATCACGCGGGATCGCTATAATCAGTCGGTTTTTTCGCAGTGAGTGTCAAGTCATATCGACACAAGGCGATAAGATAGGTATGAGCATGGTCAATGCCCTGACACGCGTACAAACAGTGATAAAACTGGATCGGCAAACAGGCGCATCACTCGCATTCCTGGTTGGGGTTATCACTCTGATGTTGCTGGGGGTGATACGTGTGATTGATTGGATGAGTGATGAGCAGCAGCTCCCCTTATCGCAGCTGGTGATGGAAGGTGACCAGACACATGTGACCGCGGCACAAGTGCGCAAAGCGGTGTTATCAGGCGGCGAGCTAAAAAGCTTTATGCTGCAGGATGTGAATCGCATCCAAGCGAACATTGAGGCGCTCCCGTGGGTGAAACAGGTCGCGGTAAGAAAACAGTGGCCCGATACCTTAAAGGTACATATCACCGAATACCGGGCGAGTGCGATTTGGAATGGGCAAAAATTGCTAACGCCAGACGGGGCGGTGTTCAATGGTGCCCCGCAAGATGTCGCTGATAAAAAGCTGGTGTCGCTACACGGTAATACCGGCACCTCGGAAGAAGTATTGCACACGAGTCGAGAGCTCGAACGTCAATTACAGCGAATTGGCTTATCGATTCAGGCGTTATCACTCAACAAGCGGCGCTCATGGCGTATTGTGACACGAGATGGCGTACGGATTGAGTTAGGGCGAAAGGCGCGACAAGAAAGGCTCGCGCGACTGGTCCATTTATATCCGCGGATAAAGGCACAAAATAAAGCCATTGCGTATGTCGATTTACGTTATGACACCGGGGCAGCGGTAGGCTGGAAAACAGAGGCAGACGACGCGAATCGCCGAAATTAAGAGATGGTTGAATGAATAAAACGACAGACAAGTCACTGATAGTTGGGCTCGATATAGGGACGTCCAAAGTGTCTACCCTGGTCAGTGAAGTGCTGCCAGATGGCACCATCAATGTGCTGGGGGTGGGCAGTAGTCCCTCTCGCGGAATGGATAAAGGTGGCGTTAACGACTTAGAGTCTGTGGTTAAATCTGTTCAGCGTGCGGTGAATGAAGCCGAGATGATGGCAGATTGCCAAATCAGCTCTGTCTATCTTTCTTTGTCAGGGAAGCATATTCACTGCCAAACTGAGAGAGGGATGGGGACAATATCGGATGAAGATGTTACCCAAGACGACATAGACAATGTGATTCACACTGCGAAGTCGGTCAAAATCAGTGATGAGCAGCGCGTGCTGCATGTGATCCCACAAGAATACAAAATTGATTATCAAGAAGGGATCAAAAACCCGCTCGGTTTATCCGGGGTGAGGATGGAAGCAAGTGTGCACCTCATCACATGTCACAATGACACCGCAAAAAATATTGAGAAAGCAGTCGAACGTTGTGGTCTTAGCGTTGATCAACTGATTTTCTCCGGGCTTTCAGCAAGCCATGCCGTGATCACACCGGATGAGCGAGAGTTGGGTGTCTGTGTCGTCGATATCGGCGGCGGCACTATGGATCTGGCTGTGTGGACAGGCGGTGCCCTTCGCCATGCCGAGGTGATCCCGTATGCGGGCAATGTGATTACCAGTGATATTGCCTATGCCTTTGGCACACCACTGGCTGATGCAGAAGACATTAAAGTGAAATATGGCTGTGCATTGAGTGAGCGGGTGAACAAGGACGCCAAAGTGAATGTCCCAAGTGTGGGAGGACGCCCATCAAGGACATTGCAGCGACAAACCTTGTCAGAGGTGATTGAGCCGCGTTGCTCAGAGCTTTTAGGACTGGTGAACCAAAAACTGGTCGCTATCCAAGAAAAGCTGCGTAGCGATGGTGTTAAACATCAAATGGCAGCGGGAATTGTGCTCACCGGGGGCGCATCACAAATGCACGGCTTGGTAGAATGCGCAGAGCGCGTCTTCCAAAACCAAGTGAGAGTGGGACAACCGGTGAATGTCACCGGATTGACCGACTATGTGCAAGCACCTTGTTATGCAACCGCGGTTGGGCTTTTACACTACGGTAAAGAAAGCTTGCTGACAGAAACGAGTGAACCAGAACAAAAGCGGGCTGTGGCTAGCTGGATAAACAAGCTGAGTAGCTGGTTTAAGAAAGAATTTTAACCCTGATGCGAACAGGAAGGACGGAGAGAACTCATGTTTGAACCGATGATGGAAATGTCTGACGATGCGGTGATTAAGGTCGTCGGCATTGGCGGTGGCGGTGGTAACGCCGTTGAACATATGGTGCGTGAGTCAATCGAAGGGGTTGACTTCATTAGCATTAATACGGATGCCCAAGCACTGCGTAAAAGCAGCGTAGGCACGGTTATTCAAATTGGTGGTGATATCACTAAAGGCCTAGGTGCGGGGGCAAACCCACAAGTAGGTCGAGATTCTGCCCTTGAAGATCGCGATGCGATTAAAGCTGAGCTCGAAGGTGCCGATATGGTATTTATCGCAGCCGGAATGGGCGGTGGTACAGGAACCGGCGGAGCCCCCATTATCGCGGAAATCGCGAAAGAAATGGGAATCCTGACCGTTGCTGTGGTCACTAAACCATTCAGCTTTGAGGGTAAAAAGCGACTCGCGTTTGCAGAGCAAGGTATCGAAGAGCTGTCAAAACATGTCGACTCGCTGATTACGATCCCGAACGAAAAACTGCTTAAAGTGCTAGGTCGTGGGATTACATTGCTCGATGCCTTTGCCAAAGCAAACGACGTGCTACGCAACGCCGTGCAAGGGATCGCCGAGTTAATCACGCGCCCAGGTCACATCAACGTCGACTTTGCGGATGTCCGCACTGTGATGTCAGAGATGGGACACGCGATGATGGGCAGCGGCGTGGCAACCGGCGAAGATCGCGCGGAAGAGGCAGCAGAAATGGCCATTTCTAGCCCGCTTCTTGAGGACATCGACTTAGCTGGTGCGCGTGGTGTGCTGGTGAATATTACCGCAGGCTTTGATATGCGTCTTGATGAATTCGAGACTGTGGGTAACACCGTCAAAGCGTTTGCATCAGACAATGCGACTGTGGTGATCGGTACATCGATGGACCCAGAGATGAGCGACGAGCTGCGTGTGACTGTGGTGGCCACCGGAATTGGTAATGAGCGTAAGCCAGATATCACCTTGGTGACCAACTCACAGTCTGGGCAAGCACAGGCAGAGCCGAAAAAGGCACAGCCTTTGCAAGAGAAACCTCAGGCGGCAAGTGCAAACCCTGCGGCGAAAGAGCAGCCTGCTGCATCGTCTTCGAATGCAGCACCAAAATCGCAGACCGAGCATGATTATCTCGATATTCCTGCGTTTTTGCGTAAACAAGCTGACTAATCGCAATTGCTTGGTTTGTAGCCAGTGATGTGCTACCATCACGCTCCCCTTGTCTAAGGTGACAGGGTAATGAGTGACGCAGAGCACACTTTTTTGAGAAAAAGTTGAGATAAGCCGATGATTAGACAGCGAACATTGAAAAGTATGGTCCAAACGACTGGTGTGGGTCTCCACTCCGGGCGTAAGGTTACGCTTACTCTGCGTCCGGCTCCTGCCAATACCGGTGTGATTTACCGCCGCACAGACATGGAGCCACCGGTAGATTTTCCGGCTAACCCTGAGGATGTGCGCGACACCATGTTGTGCACCGCCTTAGTCAATGACGCGGGTGTTCGCATCTC
Source organism: Salinivibrio sp. IB282 (assembly GCF_001995685.1). Taxonomy (NCBI): domain Bacteria; kingdom Pseudomonadati; phylum Pseudomonadota; class Gammaproteobacteria; order Vibrionales; family Vibrionaceae; genus Salinivibrio; species Salinivibrio sp. IB282. The sequence goes on from NZ_MUET01000005.1 coordinate 30,607, forward strand.
AACCGTTGAGCATCTCAGTGCAGCGATTGCAGGCATGGGGATCGATAACATTATTATCGAAGTGGACGCGCCAGAAATTCCAATTATGGATGGCAGTTCAAGCCCGTTCATCTTTTTGCTGCAGTCTGCGGGTATCGACGTCCAAAACACGCCAAAACGGTTCATTCGCATTAAAAAGCCTGTTCGCATTGAAGACGATGACAAATGGGCGGAGTTGCTGCCATACAACGGCTTCCGCCTTGATTTTGCTATCGAATTCGACCACCCTGCGATTGAATCTGAGCAACAAAACCTGGTGCTAGATTTTTCAAGCCAGTCTTTTATTAAAGACTTGAGCCGTGCTCGTACCTTCGGTTTTATGCGTGACATCGAGTACCTGCAGTCACAAAATTTGTGTCTGGGCGGTAGCTTTGACTGTGCCATCGTGCTGGACGATTATCGTATCTTGAATGAAGAAGGCCTGCGCTTTGACAACGAACTGGTCAAGCATAAGGTGTTGGACGCTATCGGTGACCTTTACATGTGTGGCCACAGTATCCTCGGTGAGATGCGCGCGTACAAATCGGGCCATGCACTGAACAACAAACTGTTGCGCGCGGTCTTGGCCGATCAAGAAGCGTGGGAGTGGGTCACGTTTGAAGAAACAGAGACTTCTCCAGTGGCATTTGCCGAACCGGGGATGGTCTTGGCCTAAGCCCTGTCTGATACGGTAGGCGTTTGCACGGTAACAGCGCAATGCACCATACTGAGGCAGAATAAACCGCTAATACCCAGAGATTGATAGATAGAAAGCCAGAGCTCACTCTGGCTTTTTTTGATCCTCGGCGAGTTTAGCCAACGCCTCGAACCGTGCTTTTAGCTTGGGCGAAGCGCCTTCACCCAGCGCACGCAGTAATTCACCCGAGGCTTGGCTAAGGTGGCGGGGCGGCGCTGCCTCTTTGTCTTCTCGGTCGGCAGCGGCGAGGGCTGGGTTAATCTTCACTTCAATGGTGGTAAGGCTTGCCAAGCCTTTGTTACGCAATACCGACAATAAATGCTGTCGCTCGTAGTTCAGTCGCATCGCCCAGGCGGCACTGCCTGCTTCTACCACCAATACGCCATCACGATAATTGGCGACGCGACAGGCTTTTGATGTCTCACCGGGTAACAAGGCTAAGATCAGCTTGTTTAGCTTGGCAAGCTCAACCGCTCGCTGAGCAATATTATTGGGGTCGCTCTCCAAAAGATGGAGGGTAGAGCGGGGACGGTGGTCTCTCATCGCGCAATAACTGCCTTTTTTGTCATCAATTCGGCGCCTGAACGGGCGCACAGCGTCTAATTTTCGCTAATTGATCCCTTGAGTATTGGATTTGTCATAGGATGTGAAAGTAATTTACCTTATCATAGATGCTCCACCTCGGCATGTAGCCTACCGCGTTGATATACCGGTATGTCCTGAGGTGATCACCAGAGAGTGAAAAAACTATTCACAGGTAAGTGTCGCATGGGTAAGGCGATGGTGGCGTATTTTTTCCGTGCCATCTACCACATTTACATTCAGTCACGTGGAAATCGTTGTGAAGTGGCGTCATCGCCCTTGAATTCTGTCCGATTTGGCTCCACTTAAGGTAGATGCGTTTTGGCATCTTGTGTTGAATCGATGAGCTTAAGCCAACCCGCGTTTGAACTGAAACACGCCAGCATAGAGGCAGTGTAGCGGCCGCCCATGTGGGAAAACCATTAAAAAGAGTACCGGCAACGCCATGTTATCGAAAGTCCTGACTAAAGTTATCGGAAGCCGTAATGACCGCACCTTGCGTCGGCTGAGAAAAGTTGTTGATGAAATCAACAAACTCGAACCCCATTTTGAAGCATTGAATGATGATGTGCTGAGAGCGAAAACCGTTGAATTCCGCAAGCGCCTTGATCAAGGTGCCGAGCTTGATGATCTCCTTCCTGAAGCCTTTGCCACTGTACGAGAAGCCTCTAAGCGTGTATTTGGCCTGCGCCACTTTGACGTGCAAATGGTTGGCGGTATCGTGCTCCACAATGGTCAGATTGCGGAAATGCGCACCGGTGAAGGTAAAACCCTGACCGCGACGCTACCTTCTTATTTGAACGCCTTGACCGGAAAGGCGGTTCACATCGTGACGGTGAATGATTATTTGGCGGAACGTGATGCCGAAACCAACCGTCCGTTGTTTGAGTTTTTAGGAATGACGGTGGGCGTCAATGTCCCCAACATGCCGCCGGAGGCGAAAAAAGCCGCTTACGCGTGTGATGTACTTTACGGTACCAACAATGAGTTCGGCTTTGACTATTTGCGTGACAACATGGCGTTTCGCGCAGAAGATCGTGTGCAACGCGATCGCTATTTTTCGATTGTCGATGAGGTTGACTCGATCCTCATTGATGAGGCACGTACGCCACTGATTATTTCTGGGCCAGCGGAAGACAGCTCTGAGATGTATCAGCGTATCAATGCCTTGATCCCAAGCTTGAAACAGCAAGAGCAAGAAGATACCGAAGACTATCAAGGTGATGGCCACTTCACGGTTGATGAAAAAGCCAAGCAAGTGTACATGACCGAAAATGGTCAAGAATTCGTTGAAGACTTGCTCAAGAAAAACGGCTTGATGGAAGACGGCGATACCTTGTACTCACCGGCGAATATCAGCCTGATCCATCATATTAATGCCGCATTACGCGCCCACGTCTTGTTTGAGCGCGACGTTGACTACATTGTCAAAGACGATGAAGTGATCATCGTGGACGAGCACACCGGACGCACCATGCCGGGACGTCGTTGGTCGGAAGGTTTACACCAGGCGGTGGAAGCCAAAGAAGGGGTGAAAATTCAAAACGAGAACCAAACACTGGCCTCGATCACCTTCCAAAACTTCTTCCGTTTGTATGACAAGCTCTCAGGCATGACCGGAACCGCGGACACCGAGGCGTTTGAGTTTCAGTCTATCTATGGCCTAGACACCGTGGTTATCCCGACTAACCGGCCAATGGTGCGTAAAGATCACGCCGATCAGGTCTACATGACCGAAAAAGAAAAGTTTGCCGCGATTGCTGAAGACATCAAAACGCGCGCCGAAGCCGGCCAACCGGTATTGGTCGGAACGGTATCGATTGAAAAATCTGAATTACTGTCCAGTGCACTGCAAAAAGACGGCATCAAGCACCAGGTGCTTAACGCTAAATTCCATGCCCATGAAGCGGATATTGTTGAGCAAGCCGGTTACCCAGGCACGGTGACAATCGCCACCAATATGGCCGGTCGCGGTACTGACATTGTGCTGGGTGGCAGCTGGAAACAAGTGCTGGGTGATGTCGAAGACCCGACGGAAGCGCAAGTAGAAGCGGCAAAAGAGAAATGGCAGCAGCTTCATGACCAGGTCGTTGAAGCGGGTGGTCTGCATATCATTGGTACTGAGCGTCATGAATCCCGTCGTATTGATAACCAGCTACGGGGTCGTGCCGGTCGTCAAGGTGATCCAGGTTCAACCCGCTTTTATTTGTCGATGGAAGATTCTTTGATGCGGATCTTCGCCTCAGAAAAAGTCTCTAACATGATGAAACGATTAGGGATGGCGGAAGGCGAAGCCATTGAGCACCCCTGGGTCAACAAAGCCATTGAAAACGCGCAGCGCAAAGTGGAAGGGCGTAACTTTGACATTCGTAAGCAACTGCTTGAATTTGATGATGTTGCCAACGATCAGCGTAAAGTGGTGTACGAGCTACGTGATGCGCTCCTAGTTTCTGAAGATATCAGCGAAATGATCGAGCACAACCGCGAGGATGTGGTTAATAACATTGTTAACCAATACATTCCGCCTCAGTCGCTGGAAGAAATGTGGGATGTGCCAGGGCTGGAAAAACGGCTTAAAGCGGACTTTGATCTCGAATTACCGATTCAGCAATGGCTGGATGAGGACGACAAGCTGTATGAAGAGTTACTGCGCGAGCGCATTCTGACGGCCTTGATCGAGGTTTATAAAGGCAAAGAAGAGGCGGTAGGGGCAGAAACCCTGCGTAACTTTGAAAAAGCGGTGATGCTGCAAACCTTGGATACGCTTTGGAAAGAGCACCTCGCGGCGATGGATCATCTCCGTCAAGGTATTCACTTACGTGGCTACGCACAAAAGAACCCAAAACAAGAGTACAAGCGCGAATCGTTTGAGCTGTTTGAGGGCATGCTGGAAGCGCTAAAAACCGATGTGGTGACAACGCTCAGCCGTGTCCGCGTACAACAGCCGGACGACGTTGAGCGTATGGAAGCTGAGCGCAAAGCCCGTGCTGAGCAGGCCGCGCAAAAGCAGCAAGTTAACCATGCGCAAGCTGATAATCAGTTTGACGATAGCGACAGCGCCGAACAGAGTGGTAGCGGTAACGAGACCGTGGTGCGCGATGGACGTAAAGTCGGCCGTAATGAGCCTTGTCCTTGTGGATCAGGGAAGAAATTTAAGCAATGTCACGGTAGAATCTAAGCCCTGACCATGCGTTATCAAAAAGGCCGTTTATCGGCCTTTTTTTATTATCAGGAGAGACTATGAAACGGGTAAGTATTGCCGCTGGCATTATTGTTAATCCGACACAAGACAAAGTCTTTATCACTCGCCGTCATGCTCACGCCCATCAAGGGGGAAAGTGGGAATTTCCGGGCGGAAAAATTGAAGGGAGTGAAACCCCGCAACGCGCATTGCTGCGAGAGTTAAACGAAGAAGTTGGGATTACGGCAAAAGCGGTCAGCCCCTTTATATCGTTAGACTTTGACTTTCCCGACAAAGCATTAAGTTTGGATTTTTTCTTGGTCTCTGACTTTGAGGGCGAGCCCCAAGGCTGTGAAGGACAAGAGGGCGTTTGGGCACCGATTGCCGAATTGGATCATTATCCGTTTCCCGACGCCAACGATGCGGTATTAGAAAAAATTCGCGCTCGATTCTGAGCGCGAGAAAAACATCGTAGAACAGGGAATAGGGCAGGACGTTTACTCGTGCTGCCCTTCTGACCAGAGGTCATCATCCGAAAGGTCAGGGGCCCCGGGGATGGCTTTTTCTTCACTGGCCCATTCGCCCAAATCAATCAACTGACAGCGTTTGCTGCAAAATGGACGATGCGGGCTAACTTCTCCCCAAACCACAGGCTGTTGGCATGTTGGACATTTGACAACGGTAGGGGCATCACTCACGTGGATCTCCTTAACAAACACTGATATGAACAGACATATTGTCGGCGACCTCGTGATCGTCGTCAAATGGCATAAAGCGGATCGCGAAGCGGTTTTTATGCCCAGATACTAACGGATAAACCCCGAGATCAGGGGATATCTTAAGCCGAATTAAGCAGGCGCCATCCGCTTCTTGTTGGTAGAAACCTTGTTGAATCGTCGCGGTACCGCCATGTGCGCTTTCACGTGTGAGTTGCAGCCAGAACGCCAAAGCGTGACGTAATGGTGCCAGGGTTTCCATCCAGGTCTGAATCGCACTTTGCCGTGCGGCCAGTGGTTGATGGAGCCAGTAGTGGAAATTGGGGAGATCAAAGCTACAGCTCCCCCCTGGAATCGAAAAGCGCTGCTTAATACTGGTTAAAAAACGGTCTTCTTTTAACGCTTGGCCGAAGCGTTTGGCCTGTAATACCGCGCGCTGGTGCGCGGCGAGTTGATCGAGCAACTGGTTGAGCTGTGCCTGATCAACCTGGGGCACATCAGTCCAGGCTTTGAGTTTTTTCTTGAGTTTGTCCAAATCCTTGGCGAGATCCGCTTTTACTTGCACTTGATCTAAAATCTCCAGTAGATCAAACAGGCTGCGGAAAAATTGAATATGATGACAGGGTGCGGAAAGCCCGCTCACTTCGTCCAGTTGAGAGAGCAGGTACTCCAGGCGCAAGTAAATTCGCACCTGTTCATTGAGTGGGTGTTCATACAAAGTGAGGCTGGTCATAAGCGTTTAGCTGTCCTGTCCGACTATGGGTCGGCGTTTGCCTGGGTTGCCAAGGTTAAATACGTGTGATGTAAGGCATCAACTTGTCGATCAAGTTCCGCTTCGGTTTGCGTATTATCGATCACATCATCGGCGACGGCGAGGCGTTGTGAGCGACTGGCTTGTGCGGTCAAAATCGCGTGAACTTGTTGTTCACTCACGTGGTCACGGGCGAGCGTGCGCGCGATTTGTGTTTGCTCGTCCACATCGACGACCAACACTCGTTGCGCCAATGACGTTAGGTTATTCTCTACTAACAAGGGCACCACAAGCAAACAATACGCTGAACTGGCCTGCGCACAGGCTTGGATCATGCGTTGGCGGATCATGGGGTGAAGCAGGTTATCGAGCCATTGCTTGTCGTCTGGATGACTAAACACCCGCTCACGAAGCCAGGCACGATCTAGGCTGCCATCTGGATTTAATGCTGGTGTGCCAAAACGCGCGACAATCGCGGCCAGACCGTCACTACCGGGCGCAACCGCCTCACGAGCGATCACATCAGCATCAATGATATCAATGCCCTTGGCGGCAAAACGATTGGCAACCGTGGTTTTACCACTGCCAATCCCTCCGGTTAACCCGACCACAACGGTCATTAGCGCACTCCTAGAATGTGTGAAAGATACCAGTGTAACAGGCTATCGCCCCAAAGCAGACTTAGCCAACCTGCGACGGCAATAAAGGGGCCAAAGGCAAACGCGTGCTGCAGGCTCTTTTGTTGTTGGCGAAGCAATAATCCCCCAACGATAGCGCCACTGAGTGAGGCGAATAAAATCAGTAGCGGCAAAGCTTGCCAACTGACCCAAGCGCCCAGTGCCGCAAACAGTTTAAAATCACCATAGCCCATGCCTTCTTTGCCAGTGGTAAGTTTAAAGGCCCAAAAGAGGCTCCAAAGGCTGACATAACCGACCATAGCACCAATGACACTTTCACTGAGGGTGATAGGACTGATGCCGCAGAGAGCGAGGCCGATTCCGGCCCACATTAAGGGTAAGGTGAGTTGGTCGGGCAGCAACAGGGTTTCCCAATCAATGAGGGTCAGCGCCAGCAAGGTGAGACTGGCCGCCATCACCGCGATGGCCCATGCCGGTGAGGAAATAAGCCATGCCGGTAACACACAGACAATAGCACTGGTGACCTCGACCAGTGGGTAGCGTGGACTGATCGCCGTGCCACACTGACGGCAGCGGCCTTTTAACATCAGCCAACTGAGCAAAGGAATATTATCGTACCACGCAATCGGCTGCTGGCACTTTGGGCAGTGTGAGGCGGGAAAACACAAATCAAAGCGCCGCGCATCAGGCGCGTCAATGTCAGCATCGGGAAACGTCGCCAAGCATTCTTGACGCCAACGGCGTTCCATCATAATGGGCACGCGTGCGATGACCACATTTAAAAAGCTACCGATAATCAGGCCAAATAAGCCAGCAAAAAAAATGAATAACGGTGATGAGAATATCAACATGGGACCTTCTGGGCATTAACCTTGTGCGCATCATAGCGCCTTGCGGTGTCAGACTCTATCTTGGCTAGCCAAGAACAGACATCAGATTGAAAATGGGTAAGTACATGGCCACCACTAAGCCGCCAATCAATAGCCCGAGTACTAAAATTAACAGGGGCTCGATGATTTTACCGAGGTTGTCTACGGTGTTGTCGACTTCGGCTTCATAGATTTGTGCGATGCGGTTGAGCATATTATCGAGCGACCCCGACTCTTCGCCAATCATCACCATTTGCGTCACCATCACGGGGAAGCTGTTACTGTCACGCAAGGCTTGATAAAGCGGAATACCAGTGGCCGTGTGCTGATACACCGCCTTGAGTGCGTGGACATAATACGCGTTGGTCATGGATTTCGCCGCGGCTTGTAAGCCAGAGAGTAACGGAATACCGGCACTAAACGTGGTGGCTAGGGTGCGAGAAAACTTGGCGATGCAGGCTTTGCTCACCACTTCACCAATGACGGGCAGCCGGAGTAGCCAGCGATGATAGTGATATTGGTAGGTCGCGTTTTTACGCTGTAGCAACTGGTGCGCGGCGGCAAGACCCGCCACGACCAGCGTGATGGTCAATGCGTGCTGGCTCACGATGTCGGATAAGGCGAGCACTTGTTGGGTCAGCCAAGGCAAATCGGCCCCGAAGGAATCAAAAATACGTTTAAACTTCGGGATCACGAACACCAGCAGATAGGCACTGACGCCCAAGGCCACGCTGACCACGATGCTGGGATAAATCATGGCTTTGATGACTTTACTGCGAAGTAACGCCTGCTTTTCACGGTATAGGGTTAAGCGAGCAWAAATCTCCGGCAGTTGCCCGGTTTGCTCACCCGTTGCGACCAAATCGCAATAAAAGCGATCAAACAAGGGGCTCGCGTGCGCTAGCGCCTCACTCAAATTGGTTCCCGCCTCCAGTTGTTGGCGAATATGACGCACCAGCAAGCGCATTTCGGCTTTGACTTGATTGAGCGCCATGAGGTTCAGGGCTTGTACGATAGGGATCCCAGACTCAAGCAAGGTGGTGAGATCACGTGAAAACTGGGTGATATCCGCTGCCTTGGCTTTATGACGACGCTGCTGAAAGCTCGATAGCCGGCGGCGTATGAGGCGGCTGGGGACGATAGATTGGTTCGCTAGCTCTTGGCGTGCGTCTCGCTCTGTGTAGGCGAACACCTGCCCTTTTTTTTCACCACGGGCAGCGGCTTGACGCCAATGAAAGATAAACAGGGTGGATTTGGCCATGCAGACTCCTTASGCAAGCTGAATAACGCGGGTAAGCTCTTGGATGCTGGTGATCCCTTGGTTGAGTTTGGCAACCCCAGACTCGGCCAATCGCCACATACCTTCTTCGGTGGCCAGTTGAGTGAGTTCCACCGCGCTGGCATTTCGGTAAATGGCGCTGGTTATCTTTTCTGTCACGGGGAGCACTTCGTACACCCCAGTCCGTCCTTGATAACCCTGATAGCACTGGTAACAGCCGTGAGGATTGGCTTGGTAGAGCGTGCTTGGGGTTAAGCTTGGATAGAGGTTGGCTAAGTACTGAAGGCGTGGGTCATCAGACGGGTGCGGCTGTTTACAAACAGGGCATAAACGGCGTACCAAACGCTGAGCCACCACCAAAGTTAGAGAGCTGGCAAGGTTGTAGGGGGCAATGCCCATATGGGACAAACGGGTGATGCTTTCGGCCGCCGAATTGGTATGCAGCGTTGATAACACCAGGTGACCGGTTTGCGCGGCCTTGATCCCGATCTCAGCGGTGTCGAGATCGCGTATTTCTCCCACCATCACCACATCGGGATCTTGGCGCAAAAAGGCACGGAGTGCGGTGGCGAAATCTAAACCGATGCTAGGATTAACATTGACTTGATTGATGCCTTCTAGCTGGATCTCAACCGGATCTTCGACGGTGGCAATATTACGCTGCGGCTGATTAAGATACCTGAGCCCACTATACAAAGAGACGGTTTTGCCGCTTCCCGTTGGGCCGGTAAACAAAACCATCCCTTGCGGCCTATCCAATGCGTCTTGATAGTGCTGGCGCTGCCACTCGGTTAAGCCTAAATCATGTAGCGTCAGTTGCTGCTGGCCATTATTCAACAAGCGAACCACCACCTTCTCGCCCCAAACGGTCGGTAAGGTGGATACGCGCATATCGACGGTGTGATCGGCAGTGAGGGTCAGCTTAATGCGCCCGTCTTGTGGTAAACGTCGTTCGGCAATATTGAGTTGGGCCAGGATTTTGAGTCGAGTCGACAGCCGCCGCGAGACCCCCGCAGGAGGGTGGGCATAGGTGTGCAATAAACCGTCTTGGCGAAAGCGAATTTGGTAGTGATGTTCAAAGGGCTCGAAGTGCACGTCGGAGGCGTTTTTACGCACCGCATCCACCAATATCTGTTGAATGTAACGACTGATCGGCGCCTGATCGCTTTGTAGCTCAGCGCTGTCTTCTTGTGGGCTATCGGTGACGGTCAGGGCGGCTAAGTCTTGATCACTGATGGTGATGCCATCGCCGGTGCCATCGATATCTGCGCCGTATAAGTGGCGCAGCGCGGCATCCAAGTCCGGCTGACTGAGTACCACTAAACGGACATTGAGCCCAGTAGAAAAGCGAAAGTCGGCGACCGCCTCCGTGTTATCTGGGTCACTGACGCCGAGCAGTAGCTCTTGGCCTTGCTGGGCCAGCGGCAACACCTGATGACGCTGAATCAAATCGCGCCTATCTAGGGCATAACAGGTGTCTTTAAACGGGTACTGATGGCTTTCCGAAAAAGGCAGGTGATGCTGACTCGCGAGGGTGTGGGCGAGCGCGGTGGGGTCAACCCCGGCATCGAGTAAACGGGAGACGCTAAGCGGTGTGCCATCGCCAATGCCCAACGCATGGTGCTGGGCATCGGTCAATAAACCGGCTTGATACAACTGAGCGGTTGGGATCATCGGCTGTCCTTACTTCGTCTCAATCATCGTGCTTTCGCATTAAGAGCCGTTTTGGCAGCCTTTGATTTCGCTTGGTTCTAACGTTATACCCTTACCGAGACTGTAGCTGCATTGCCAAGCATATTTGCGTTTCTCAAAGGTTATTTTGGTGCCTGTAACGGCGCTATCAGCCGAAAACGTCACTTCAAGCCCTATCTTCGAGTCATCGTTGCCGCTCCCTGCTAGCTCAGTGACAGTAGCGAGTTCCCCAAGCTTTGCCTTTTTGCTCTTTTTGCCACCACCTGCTAATTCGTTAACAAAGTCTTCTACCGATCCACCTTCTTCATCAAGATATAGGTCAAGCCGAGTGAGAAGAGCACGGCCTGATGCTAACCCTGAGTTAAATTCAGCGATTTTTTGTTTATTAACATAAGCGGGGACGGCGATGGCAGACAGTGCTGCGATAATGCCGACGACGATCAGTAACTCAATCAAGCTAAACCCTTGTTGCTTTTGCATCCTATTTATCTCCTTTCCATCATGGTGGGCCGCCTACTCGGTGGCCGCGAGTGCAGCGACTTTACGCTTGTGAGCGTGGCGCAAAAAAGAGGGGAGAGATGAGTTTGAGACTGAAGGATAAAAGCTGGATGTAACAGTATTTTTTTCTAAGGTAGTGTTCGACTCACCACAAAATTTTTGTCACGAAAGAGTGATAAAAAGGCCGCCCATCGTGGGCGGCCTGGTCGACGCTGAGTGAGCGTACGTGTTAGTGAAAACGCATGGATAAATCGAGCGCAGTCACGTGCTTGGTAAGCGCGCCCACCGAAATATAATCCACGCCCGTGGATGCGTATTCCGCCAGAGTATCCAAGGTGACGTTTCCCGAGACTTCTAGCGCCACTTTATTTTGGTTTAACGCCACCGCTTCACGCATCATCGGCACGCTAAAGTTATCCAGCATCACAATGTCGGCGCCGGCCTCAATGGCTTGTTTTAGCTCATCCAGATTTTCTGTCTCTACTTCCACCGGTTTATCTGGATTCAGACGACGAGCCTCTTGCACCGCATTGGCAATCCCGCCACAGGCGAGAATATGATTCTCTTTGATCAAATACGCATCAAACACACCAATACGATGATTGTGTCCGCCGCCACAAGCGACAGCATATTTGAGTGCACTGCGCAGTCCCGGGATGGTCTTACGCGTGTCGAGCAATTTGGTGTGGGTGCCGTTGAGCGCTGCCACATAGGTTGCCGTTTTACTGGCGCAGCCTGACAAGGTCTGGATAAAGTTCATCGCATTGCGTTCACCGGTCAACAAAACACGCGAGGGACCTTGTAAGGTACACAGCGATTGATTAGCGGTGATGGCGTCGCCATCGGCAACATGCCACGTCAAGGTGACGTCGCCACCGAGTTGATGAAAAACTTCATCCGCATAGGCACGGCCACAGAAAACGCCATCTTCTCGGGTGATCAGTGTCGCGGTGGATACCGAATCGGCCGGGATCAGGCTAGCGGTGATGTCTTTGCTGGGGTCGATGTCGCCACCCAGATCTTCTCGCAGTGCGTCGGTCACCGCGCGGGTCACGTCGGCGCGGAGGTGAGAGGTGAGATAGGCCAGGCGGCGCTCGCTGTCATGGACAGCATGAAAAGGGGTCGATGTCATCATGGCTTACCGCGGTCATCAAAAAAGTGGTCGAATGATAACGCTGGTGATAACGAAATGCAGCTTTTCTCTCTCGTTTCCCTGCGTTCGTCTACCTTTTTGATCATAGTCTGTCTTTTAAATTGTCTACACTTTGGGCAGGAACAGTCAAAGAGGGGATGCGATGAAGCGAGGGTTAGCCCTGGTGGCCATGATAGCGATTGCGTTTATTGGGTTCCGTACGTGGCAGCAACTCAGGCAGCCTGTGTCCGAACCATTATCATCACTGGCTATTGCGGTTTCGCTCACCCCCCTGTCTGCCCCGATTATTGTGGCTAAAGAGCAGGGACTATTTAAAAAGCATGGTATTGCGATGACGCTTAAGCCTGTCCATGGCGGGGTAAAGAGTTTTCAAACCTTAATGTCAGGAGAGGTGGACTTAGCGACTACCTCAGAGACGGTGGTGATGTTTAACAGTTTTGAGCGCGATGATTTTAATGTGCTAACCAGCTTTGTCGAGTCAGATAACGATGTCAAACTCTGGTCTATTGACCGTGAGATTAGCGGCTCGTTGGCGCACGCGCTCGACAATGCACGCGTGGGCATTGTTGCGTCGAGTGCCAGTGAGTATTTCTTTGACTCCTTGCTGCAATTGCACGACATTCCGAGAGAGCGGGTGGAAAAAGTTGGCTATCCTCCCGAAGCACTGCCCAAAGCGCTTCTCGACGAGAAGGTGGATGTGATAGCCATATGGGAGCCCTACGGCTATCAGCTCCTCAAGCAGTCCAACCAGCCGGTGCATTCGCTTGATAGTAAAGGTCTGCACAGCCTCTCTTTTCTGTTAGTCAGTGATCGCTTGTTAGTCAACAAGCAGCACCAGGACATGCAACAGGTTGTCAGTGCGCTAGATGACGCGGTGAACTTTATTCATCAACATCCAGAGCGGGCTAAAGTACAGGTCTCCGCGTATCTTGACATGTCAGACGATAAACTCAGCTGGCTATGGCAAGATTACTTATTCCGCCTTTCATTGAATGATTCGTTACTACTGCGGTTAAAAAACCAAGCGCGATGGGCGCAAGAAGCGGGTTTAGTGGAAGGGAGCACGCCGTCATTCCGCCATATACTCAACCCGGGCCCCTTGGTTGAGGCCACRCAAAAAGTGAGTTTATTAGAATGAAGATCGGTCAGCAGCTCAGTATAGTTGTGTATGCCTGTACGGCGCTCACCTTTATTACGCTGTTAATTACGGTTGAACTTTTTTATAAACAAAATCAAATTCAGTCACGGTTAGACAGCATCATGGCGGTACACTCTCAGATTGATAGCCTGCGTGGCCGTCTATGGTTGTATCGTCAATATCCCAGTGCGCAAACGCGCCAAGATGTGAATCAGTCGACCCATGCATTGCGTGCGCAGTTAGACAGCGATGAACTTGCGTTACCGCCGCAGTCCGCGCAGTCAATCCGGCTCGCGGCAAATAGTATTGACCGCCTATTGTCAGTAACAGCGGGGCAGTTAAGCGTTGCCCCTTCCGTGGATGAAGGGCGTTTGATGCTGTTCTCACGTTTTAATGTGTTGCTACAGGCGATGAGTGAAACGGCCTTTTCGGTACGGCAGCAGGTGATGTATCAATCGGGGCAGCAACAGAAAACCCTGCTGGTGGTACATGGCGGCGTACTGGTGGTGTTAGCCTTGTTGGTAACTATGTTTGTGACCAGCTTGCGGCGGCGGTTAACGCACCGTCTAAAAGCATTGCATTCGACGATTACACAAATAAAGCAAGGTGATTTAACCACTGAGTTAACCTTGACTGATAAAGATGAGCTGACTGAATTGGCTGATCATGTCAACGAGATGAAACGTGCGCTAAGCCACACCATGGTGGACAAAAAGCAGTTGAGCGAAGAAGTCGCACGGCAAACGCAACAGCTTCGTGAGCAGCAGCATCAACTCAAATTCCTGGCTGAGCGCGATGAGTTGACGGGCCTCTTTAACCGACGTGCGTTTCAATCACATGTGGAGGTGGCGGTGATGCGGGCCAATCGCGCCCAAACCAATGCGGCGTTATTATTCATTGATTTAAATGATTTTAAGCAAGTCAATGACACCTACGGACATGGGGTCGGTGATGAGCTTCTCAAAGTGGTCGGTCATCGCTTGAAACAATGCGTGCGTCGCTCTGATTTGGTTGGCCGCTTGGGGGGAGATGAGTTCATTGTCTGGCTGGACTTATTAGCGAATAAATCGGCGTTGAATGAAGTGATCACCCGTATCCAAGAAGAAATACACGCGCCAATACAGGTTGCCGATACCTCCTTGTCACTGACCATTAGCATCGGCGTAAGTTGCTTCCCCACGGATGGGCTCGAGCTACAGCAAATGATGAATCAAGCCGATGCCGCCATGTATTACGCCAAAAATCACCCTGAAGCGCGTTGTTGCTTGTATTCCAATCTTCCGACTGACCAGATAAAGTAGCGATTTTGCTCACGTGGATCGGATATGTCTTTTTCACAGATTGACAATCATTGGTTAGTAGGCGCGCGCGCTTGTCTGTCTCCTCATCATAACCAACGCCCAGATAGCAAGGATATCTCCTTGCTGGTGATCCACAACATCAGTCTGCCGCCCGGTCAGTTCGACGGTCCCTATATTGAGCAGTTTTTTCAGGGGCATCTCGACCCCTCGGCACATCCTTACTTTGCCGAGATCGCATCGCTTCGCGTCTCCGCCCACCTACTGATCCGACGAGATGGAAGTGTGATCCAGTTTGTACCATTCAGTGCGCGTGCATGGCATGCTGGCGCTTCGTGTTTTGACGGTCGGCAGCAATGTAACGATTTTTCTATCGGTATTGAGCTAGAGGGCACAGACACACATCCATACACCGATCAGCAGTACCAATCGTTAGCGGCGATCACGCAGACGCTGATGCAGTCCTACCCAGCCATTACTCGTGATCGAATCACAGGACACCAACATATTGCCCCAGGCCGTAAAACGGATCCTGGGGTAGCGTTTGACTGGAAAAAGTTACACGCACTGATTTAGATGCCTATTGCATTGACTGAATTAAATGGTCTGACCAATTTAAAGAGGGCGGGGTATTCATGGCTGTCAGGCTAAAAATACACAGGTTTCCATGATGTCAATCAAAGTTCAGGTGGACAGAATACCCGCTGTCTGGTAACTTTAGGGATCAATAAAGTAATTGGTCTTACCAATTTACAATCAGTCAGTTTCTGCAGCTAAGCGCCAAGCTTGGGAGGGCAGATGGTCAATAAATACAATGGCATATCAGCGAATTCGTCAACCTAAACTCTCGGATGTAATTGAAAAAGAGCTCGAGGGCTTAATTCTGGAAGGGACCTTGTCTCCAGGCCAGAAGTTACCGCCTGAACGAGAGTTAGCGACGCAATTTGATGTGTCTCGCCCGTCAGTGCGCGAAGCGATTCAACGGCTTGAAGTCAAAAAGCTACTGACGCGCAAGCAAGGTGGCGGCACCTTTGTCAGTGAACGCCTTTGGCAACGCTTCTCTGAGCCATTGCTAGAGTTATTGGCGGACCATCCAGAAACCCAGCTTGATTTATTGGAGTCACGGCATGCTTTAGAGGGGATTTCTTCTTATTTTGCCGCATTACGGGGAACAGAAGAGGATTTTTCCCGCATTGAAGACTGTCATGACGCCATTCGTCAAGCACAACAAAATGGGGACTTAGAGGCAGAAGCCTCGGCTGTGATGCAGTATCTCGTTGCCGTAACGGAAGCGGCGCATAATGTGGTGTTACTTCACATCATGCGCAGTCTCGCGCCGTTACTGGAACAGAATATTTTGCAAAATTTTGAGCTACTTTATCGCCGTCAAGAGACGGTGGAAAACGTCAGCCGACACCGAGCTGAGATAGTGGATGCGATTACCGCTGGTGAACCAGAAAAAGCCAGACAAGCGTCGCATGCACACTTGGCTTACATTGAGGAAACTCTGTTGGATCTTGGTCGAGAAGAAAGCCGTCGCGAACGGTCTCTACGTCGAATTCAACAACGCAAGGACGAGTTGGAGTCGCCTTATTCGCACCGATAGAAACGCGAAGGGCACTGCAGCTGCGACAACGTTTGTTTTGTACGAGTCAATCAACGAAAGGATAGATCGCCATGTCTGAAGTCATGAAACATGACGTGGACGCACTTGAAACACAAGAGTGGTTGCAAGCTCTTGAGTCAGTCGTTCGTGAAGAAGGTGTAGAACGTGCCCAGTTCCTTCTGGAGCAAGTATTAGGGCAAGCACGTTTGGACGGTGTTGACATGCCAACGGGCGTGACCACCAACTATGTAAATACCATTCCTGCTGATCAAGAACCTGCTTACCCAGGTGATGTGAATCTGGAACGCCGTATCCGTTCTATCATTCGTTGGAACGCAATCATGATCGTGTTGCGTGCGTCCAAGAAAGATTTAGAGCTGGGTGGCCACATGGCATCATTCCAGTCTTCGGCGGCATTTTATGAAACCTGCTTTAACCACTTCTTCCGTGCGCCTAACGAGAAAGATGGTGGCGACCTGGTGTATTATCAAGGTCATATTTCTCCAGGTATCTATTCACGTGCCTTTGTTGAAGGCCGCTTGAGCGAAGAGCAGCTCGACAACTTCCGTCAGGAAGTCGATGGCAAAGGGGTGTCTTCATATCCGCACCCGAAACTGATGCCTGAGTTCTGGCAGTTCCCTACCGTATCTATGGGTCTGGCTCCGCTTGCGTCTATCTATCAAGCGCGTTTCCTCAAATACCTCAACGGTCGTGGTCTAAAAGACACCTCTGAGCAGCGTGTTTATGCGTTCCTCGGTGACGGTGAGATGGATGAGCCAGAGTCACGCGGTGCGCTGTCATTCGCAGCCCGTGAAAAACTGGATAACCTCTGCTTCTTGATTAACTGTAACCTGCAGCGCCTTGATGGTCCTGTAATGGGTAACGGTAAAATCGTTCAAGAGCTGGAAGGCCTCTTTAAAGGCGCCGGCTGGAACGTGATCAAAGTGGTTTGGGGCTCTGGCTGGGACAAATTGTTGGCCAAAGACACCTCAGGTAAATTGCTGCAGTTGATGAATGAAACCATTGACGGTGATTACCAGACGTTCAAATCGAAAGATGGCGCTTACGTACGCGAACACTTCTTCGGCAAGTATCCAGAAACAGCCGCCTTGGTTGCAGACATGACTGACGAAGAGATCTTTGCACTTAAGCGTGGTGGCCACGAGCCATCTAAATTATTTGCTGCCTTCAAAGCAGCACAAGAGTGCAATGACCGTCCAACCGTGATCTTGGCGAAAACCGTTAAAGGTTATGGCATGGGTGAAGCGGCTGAAGGGAAAAACATCGCGCACCAAGTGAAGAAAATGGACATGACCCATGTTCACGCGATGCGTGATCGTCTTGGCCTACAAGACTTGTTGTCTGACGACGATGTACAAAACCTGAAGTACCTGAAGTTGGAAGAAGGCTCTGCCGAGTACGAATACCTGCACGCACGTCGTAAGGCACTGCACGGTTATACCCCACAGCGTCTGCCGAAATTTACGCAAGAACTGACATTGCCAAAACTGGAGGATTTCTCGGCGTTACTGTCTGAGCAGAAACGTGATATCTCCACCACCATGGCATTTGTACGTTCTTTGAATGTATTGCTGAAAGACAAGAGCATTGGCAAGAACATTGTGCCAATCATTGCCGACGAAGCGCGTACATTCGGTATGGAAGGCTTGTTCCGTCAAGTAGGTATCTACAACCCGCAGGGTCAGACTTATACCCCAGAAGATCGCGGTGTGGTGTCTTACTACAAAGAAGAAGAAGGCGGCCAAGTACTGCAAGAAGGGATCAACGAGCTAGGCGCGATGTCATCGTGGGTAGCGGCGGCGACCTCTTACAGCACTAATGATCTGCCCATGATCCCATTCTACATCTACTACTCCATGTTCGGCTTCCAACGTGTTGGCGACATGGCGTGGATGGCGGGTGACCAGCAAGCGCGTGGTTTCCTATTGGGTGCGACTGCCGGTCGTACTACCTTGAACGGTGAAGGTCTACAACACGAAGACGGTCACAGCCATATTTTGGCAAGCACGGTACCTAACTGTGTTTCTTACGACCCAACCTTCGCGTACGAAGTGGCGGTGATCATGCAAGACGGTATCCGTCGCATGTACGGTCCTGACCAAGAAAACATCTATTACTATCTGACGCTGATGAACGAAAACTATCATCAGCCAGCCATGCCTGAGGGCGCGGAAGAAGGTATCCGTAAAGGTATCTACAAGTTGGAAACCTACACGGGCGATAAAGCGAAAGTCCAGCTAATGGGCTCTGGCACCATCATGACCGAAGTGCGTAAAGCGGCGAAACTGCTTAGCGATGAGTTCGGTGTGGCGTCTGACGTTTACAGCGTGACCTCGTTCAACGAGCTGGCACGTGACGGTCAAGATGTCGATCGTTTCAACATGCTGAACCCAGATGCAGAAAGCAAAGTGCCTTATATCCAAACCGTGATGGGCACAGAGCCAGCGATTGCTGCGACTGACTACATGAAGAACTATGCTGACCAAGTTCGTGCGTTTGTCCCAGCTGAATCTTACAAAGTACTGGGCACTGACGGCTTTGGCCGTTCAGACAGCCGTGAAAACCTTCGTCGTCACTTTGAAGTGAACGCAGGCTATGTGGTTGTAGCGGCACTTAATGAGCTGGCTAAGCGTGGCGATGTTGACAAGAAAGTGGTCGCAGAAGCGATCAAGAAATTCGACATCGATACCAACAAAGTAAACCCGCTGTTCGCGTAAGAGGCTGAAATAATGTCAATCGAGATTAATGTACCTGACATCGGTGCGGATGAAGTAGAAGTGACTGAGATCCTTGTCAGCGTGGGTGACAAGGTTGAAGAAGAGCAGTCGTTAATCACCGTTGAGGGTGATAAAGCATCCATGGAAGTCCCTGCATCACAAGCGGGTGTGGTCAAGGAAATTAAAATTGCCGAGGGTGACAAAGTCACCACCGGCTCTTTGATGATGATCTTTGAAGCGGAAGGTGCCGCATCAAGCGCTCCTGCGGAAGAGGCGGCTCCCGCCGCCCCTGCTGCAGCACCAGCGGCTGCATTAGAAATCAAAGAAGTGCACGTGCCTGATATCGGCGGTGACGAAGTTGAAGTGACCGACATCATGGTGGCGGTAGGCGACAGCGTCGACGAAGAGCAATCATTGATCACCGTTGAAGGCGACAAAGCGTCAATGGAAGTGCCGGCACCGTTTGCGGGCACTGTTAAAGAGATCAAAATTGCTTCAGGTGACAAGGTCTCAACTGGCTCTTTGATCATGATGTTTGAAGTCGGCAGCAGTGCCCCTGCCGAGGCACCTGCCCAAGCTGCACCTGCGGCCCCTGCTGCGTCAGAATCAAAAGACGTCAACGTTCCTGACATTGGCGGTGATGAAGTCGAAGTGACTGACATCATGGTCGCTGTAGGCGATACGGTTGAAGAAGAGCAATCTTTGATCACCGTTGAAGGCGACAAAGCGTCAATGGAAGTGCCGGCACCGTTTGCGGGTACAGTGAAAGAAATCAAAATCGCCGCGGGCGATAAAGTGTCTACCGGCTCGCACATCATGGTGTTCGAGGTGGCGGGTAGTGCACCTGCGGCACCAGCAGCGGCACCTGCACCTGCTGCAGAGGCAAAATCTGCACCCGCACCAAAAGCGGAAGCACCTGCAGCAGCTAAAGCCGACGCCGGTAAAGACGAGTTTGTTGAAAACAAAGAATACGCCCATGCGTCACCTGTTGTTCGTCGTCTCGCGCGTGAATTCGGTGTTAACTTGGCGAAAGTCAAAGGCACCGGTCGTAAAGGACGTGTACTGAAAGAAGACGTTCAGAGCTTTGTCAAAGAGGCGCTTAAGCGTCTTGAATCTGGCGCAGCGTCTGGCTCTGGCGACGGCAGTGCACTTGGCCTGCTCCCTTGGCCGAAAGTGGACTTCAGCAAATTCGGTGAAACAGAAGAAAAACCACTGTCTCGCATCAAGAAGATCTCGGGGGCGAACCTGGCACGTAACTGGGTGATGATCCCGCACGTGACGCAGTGGGATAACGCCGATATCACTGAAGTGGARGCGTTCCGTAAAGAGCAAAACGCGATCGAGAAGAAGAAAGAGTCAGGCATGAAGATCACCCCATTGGTGTTCATCATGAAAGCGGCTGCTAAAGCGCTGGAAGCTTTCCCTTCATTCAACGCGTCACTGTCTGAAGACGGTGAAAGCCTGATCATGAAGAAGTATGTCAACATCGGTATCGCGGTTGACACGCCAAATGGTCTGGTCGTGCCTGTCTTTAAAGACGTGAACAAGAAAGGCATTCACGAGCTATCTGAAGAGCTGATGGTGGTATCGAAGAAAGCCCGTGGCGGTAAGCTAACGGCCTCTGATATGCAAGGTGGTTGCTTTACCATCTCTAGCCTAGGTGGCCTTGGCGGTACAGCGTTTACGCCAATCGTTAATGCGCCAGAAGTGTCTATCTTGGGTGTGTCTAAGTCAGAAATGAAGCCAGTATGGAACGGTAAGGACTTTGAACCTCGCCTGATGCTGCCGCTGTCACTGTCTTACGACCACCGTGTGATTGACGGTGCCGAGGGTGCGCGCTTTATTAGCTACCTCAACGGCCTACTGTCTGATATTCGCCGTTTGGTACTCTAATCGCAATACCAACAACCCGACTGGCCGGTCAAAGGTCGGTCGGGAATTGTTGTGCAGCTCACAGGCTATGGGTTTTTATTTTTCAGCCCATTAACATGGCTGTAAACTGTGGCTCCCAGATACCCACAACAATAAAAAAATTACCGCTCTTAGCCTGTCAGGGAATAAGACTATAACGAGGTCAGAATGAGTAAAGAAATCAAAGCGCAAGTCGTCGTCCTTGGCGCTGGTCCTGCTGGATACTCCGCCGCTTTCCGCTGTGCCGACCTAGGTTTGGAAACCGTATTGGTTGAACGTTACAACAACCTTGGCGGTGTGTGTCTAAACGTCGGCTGTATCCCATCTAAAGCCCTACTTCACGTTGCCAAAGTGATTGAAGAAGCCAAAGCCATGGCCGAGCACGGCGTGGTATTTGGTGAGCCACAAACCGATATCGACAAGATCCGATCTTGGAAAGATAAGGTCATTGGCCAACTGACGGGTGGCTTAGGCGGTATGGCCAAGCAGCGTAAAGTGACAGTCGTCAATGGCACAGGCCGTTTCACTGGCGCCAACACCCTGTTAGTCGAAGGGGAAGAAAGCACTACCATCAACTTTGATAATGCCATCATCGCGGCCGGCTCTCGTCCTATCGAGCTGCCATTTATCCCGCATGATGACCCACGCATTTGGGACTCCACCGACGCCCTTGAGCTCAAAGAAGTGCCTGAAAAAATGCTGCTAATGGGTGGCGGTATCATCGGCCTAGAGATGGGCACCGTCTACCATGCACTCGGCTCACAGGTTGATGTGGTCGAAATGTGCGATCAGGTGATCCCTGCGGCAGATAAAGACGTGATCAAAGTCTTTACTAAGCGCATCAGCAAGAAGATGAACCTCATGCTGGAAACCAAGGTGACCGCGGTAGAAGCCAAAGAAGACGGCATCTACGTCACCATGGAAGGCAAAAAAGCCCCAGCAGAGCCTGTTCGCTATGACGCTGTTTTGGTTGCCATCGGCCGTAGCCCGAATGGCAAACTGCTTGATGCGGGCCAAGCTGGCGTTGAAGTTGACGATCGCGGCTTTATCAATGTTGATAAGCAGATGCGCACCAACGTGCCGCACATCTATGCGATCGGTGACATCGTGGGTCAGCCTATGTTGGCGCACAAAGGTGTACACGAAGGCCATGTCGCGGCAGAGGTTATCTCAGGTAAGAAGCATTACTTCGATCCAAAAGTGATCCCATCGATTGCGTACACTGAGCCAGAAGTGGCGTGGGTCGGTAAAACTGAGAAAGAGTGTAAAGAAGAAGGCATTAACTACGAAGTAGCAACCTTCCCATGGGCGGCTTCAGGTCGTGCGATTGCGTCTGATTGTTCGGACGGTTTGACCAAGATGATCTTCGATAAAGATACGCACCGTGTGATCGGTGGTGCTGTCGTGGGTACCAACGGCGGTGAGCTGCTGGGTGAAATTGGTCTTGCTATCGAGATGGGTTGTGATGCCGAAGATGTCGCGCTGACGGTTCATGCTCACCCAACCTTGCACGAATCGGTTGGTTTGGCTGCAGAAGTGTTTGAAGGCTCAATCACAGATATGCCTAACCCGAAAGCGAAGAAAAAGAAATAAACCACGCGTTTATATTTTTCTGACTCAGCCCCGCTATGCGGGGCTTTTTTTATATCTGTGAACCCGTGTGGATCGTGAACAAAAAAAGCGGGCCAAGGCCCGCTTCGTGCGTCAGTCGGTAGAACCGCAATGGTTTAGAGCTTAAAGCTTCCTACCAAGGTATCAAGACGTTGGGAAAGATCGCGCAGTGACTCACTCGCTTCTGCCATGGTGYTGGCAGTATCAGCGGTTTGCTGTGAGCTGTGGTTAATCTCTTCGATATTTTGGTTAATATCGTTGACCACGGTGGACTGCTCTTCAGTCGCGGTGGCCACCTGAGTGTTCATGTCCGAGATTTGTACAATCTGCTCGTTGATTGCATTGAGCGATTGTGACGCCTCATCGGAAGCATTGACCCCTTCGGCGGTCATGGTGCGGCTTTGTTCCATGGCATCTACCGCGTTGCGCGCTTCTTGCTGCAGGCGGTCAATCATAGTCTGGATTTCGTCGGTGGAGTCAGAGGTGCGACTGGCCAAGCTGCGTACTTCATCGGCGACAACTGCAAAGCCACGTCCTTGCTCGCCAGCTCGCGCTGCTTCAATCGCCGCATTCAGCGCCAGCAAGTTGGTTTGCTCAGAGATACCGCGGATCACATCCAAAATACCGCCAATCGAATCGGTGTTTTCAGCCAAGGCGCTGATCACTTTCGACATATTCTCCATGTCATCAGCCAGGCGAGCGATGGTATCTCGTGCTTGGGTCACCACACCTTGACCACTCGCTGCATCATCAGAGGCTTGGTTGGCGGCACTGGCAGCACTGGCGGCATTGCCTGCAATCTCATTAACGGTCGCCCCCATTTCATTGATGGCGGTCACCACTTGCACGGTGCGATCTCGCTGATACTCGCTTTGTGATTGGGTGGCGCCAGCTTGTGATGACACTTGCTCGGCCGCACTACGCAACTCACCACCGGTGCGGGCAACGTCTGAGACTAAACGATGGATTTTCTCCACAAAGCTATTAAAGCCAGAGGCAAGTTGACCAATCTCATCTTGGCTGTTGATATCCACGCGTTGGCGCAGATCCCCTTCACCTTCACCAATTTCACGGAACACATTGGCCACGTATTGGATCGGCTTGGTAATGGTTGCGGCAAGCCAGACGGCAACGACGATAAAAATGAGACCGACGACGACCGATACCATCAGGATCTGATTGCGCGTTTCATTGAGAGGCGCGTAAACCTCTTCGGCAGGGACATCGGCGATAACAAACCAATCCATGGAGGGCACATAACTGGATGCGAGCAGGACTTCTTCACCATTAATACGGGTGTCGAAGAGGTTAAAATCGCCTTTTTGCAGCAAGCTGCGCGCTTGCCCACCATAAATATCGCTTAAGGTTTGCTCACCCATTAGATTGGTGTCGCGGTGCAGTTGCACTAGGCCGTCAGCGTTGACCAAGAAGACAAAACCCGATTGTTCAATTTTAAATTGATTCAAAAAGCGGGTCATGTCCTCCAACGAGCGTGAAAAACCGGCTAATCCTTTACCGTTAAGCTGTTGAAAGTTGACGAACAGTTTGAGCTCGCCATTATCCTCTTGGAATACCTGGGCCATGGTGGCATTGCCACTGTCGAGGAAGTTGTAAAACCAACTGTCTTTTTCACGCGTTAACACCCGTAAAAATCCGTTCTGATTCCAATACTGCCCGGTGTTGCGGTTGGCAATGGAGGCATCATTCAAATCGTATTGCTCACGTAATACGTTGAGCTGTTTGATCACGCGGGTTTCTTCTGCAGACGTAATATCTTGGTTGATGATATCTAGCATCACCGGGTTAGAAGCCAGCTGACGTGCGGCCGATTGTAGCTGGTTTACCTCACTATCAATGGTATCTCTAAACTGGGTGAGGGTGGTGGGAAGCTCGTTTTCTAACAGGCGCTTTTCCATGATGTCGCGTGCTTGGCTTAAGCTCATATAACTGATGATGGCGGTGGARGCGATCACCGCGGAGACAAATGCCAACACGAGTTTTTGTTTGATCGTGAGTTGCTTTAGCTTCATGCCCTTCTCTCTATTGGGTCTATTAACAGACGATAGGTTAGCGTGACAAAAATGTGATGATGTTTATGGCACTAACATCTAAGTTAGCAGATATGTGTGAATGATTGGTTATATATCGACCATGAAACAATAAAATTGAAGCTTTTGCTTAGGGTTATTGATAAAAATGACACTTTACTCGCGCTTTCAACATAAAGCGGTAAAAGTGTGTCGTCGTTTGCGGGAGATAGGGCGCAAAGCAATGGTAGTCGGATCACTGCGCGATGGCGAAAAGCGGTGTAGAATCAGTGACAACCGCGATAGGCTCTGGGTAACTTATACCTAGAGGTGTGGATTAGCGTACCGCGTCACTACGACCTAAGTATTATGTTTCACAAAACGAGTAGATTTTAATTTTAGGTTAAAAATGCTATCCTCACGCAGCGGTTACGTGCTCGAACCCTCGTCTTGCTGGAAAATTTTAATAAACTTCGCCGGATAAGCGTGATACGAGTACTAACACTTTCCAAGGATGTTGGATCACACGATCTGACCGAGAAAAGAGGAAATAGTCGTGCTTGAAGCCTACCGTAAACACGTCGAAGAACGTGCCGCTCAGGGTATTGTGCCTAAACCGCTTAACGCTGAGCAAACCGCCAGTTTGATAGAACTGCTGAAAAACCCGCCCGCTGGCGAAGAAGAAACCCTCGTTTATTTACTGGAAAACCGAATCCCACCCGGTGTGGATGAAGCCGCTTATGTGAAAGCTGGCTTTCTTGCCGCCCTAGCTAAAGGCGAGGCGCAATCACCCTTGATTAGCCCCGAGCGTGCCACTGAATTACTTGGCACCATGCAAGGGGGGTATAACATCGAACCACTGATCACCTTACTTGATGATGACAAGCTTGCGCCCATTGCGGCGAAAGTGCTGTCTCATACCTTATTGATGTTCGATGCGTTTTACGACGTTGAAGACAAAATGAAAGCAGGCAATGCCTACGCTAAGCAGGTGATGGCGTCGTGGGCGAACGCTGAGTGGTACCTGGAAAAACCACAAATTCCTGAAAAAGTGACACTGACTGTGTTCAAAGTCTCGGGTGAAACCAACACCGATGACTTGTCACCCGCGCCAGATGCTTGGTCACGTCCAGATATTCCCTTACATGCTCTTGCGATGCTGAAAAACGAGCGCGAGGGTATTCAGCCGGATAAACCGGGAGAGATTGGCCCGATCGAGCAAATGAAAAAGCTGGAAGAAAAAGGTCATCCACTGGTTTATGTCGGTGATGTGGTCGGTACTGGCTCGTCTCGTAAGTCGGCAACTAACTCGGTGTTGTGGTTTATGGGGCACGATATTCCTAACGTCCCTAACAAGCGCTCAGGTGGTTTTTGTTTAGGTGGCAAAATCGCGCCTATTTTCTTTAATACCATGGAAGATGCGGGCGCTCTGCCGATTGAACTTGATGTGAGCAAGCTCAACATGGGCGATGTGATTGACCTGTATCCGGCCGACGGCAAAGTGTGCAAGCACGGCACCGATGATGTCCTATCTACCTTCCAACTAAAAACGGACATTCTGTACGATGAAGTGCGTGCGGGCGGACGTATCCCCTTGATCATTGGCCGAGGGCTGACCGATAAAGCCCGCGAAAGCTTAGGGCTTGAGCCCTCTGAGGTGTTCCGTCGCCCACGTCCGGTGGCTGATTCCACCAAAGGCTTTACCTTGGCACAAAAAATGGTGGGCAAAGCGTGTGGCGTTGAGGGCGTGCGCCCGAACACCTATTGTGAGCCAAAAATGACCACCGTGGGCTCGAAAGATACCACCGGGCCAATGACTCGCGACGAGCTGAAAGATTTGGCCTGCCTTGGCTTTACCGCTGATTTGACCATGCAGTCGTTCTGCCATACCTCGGCTTATCCAAAGCCGGTGGATGTGGAAACCCACCATACGTTGCCAGACTTTATTATGAACCGTGGTGGTGTGGCGCTGCGTCCCGGTGACGGTGTGATCCACTCATGGCTCAACCGTATGCTGCTGCCTGATACCGTAGGTACTGGTGGCGATTCACATACTCGCTTCCCCCTCGGGATCTCTTTCCCGGCAGGCTCTGGCTTGGTCGCGTTTGCCGCGGCAACTGGGGTCATGCCTTTGGATATGCCAGAGTCCGTATTGGTACGCTTTAAAGGCGAAATGCAACCCGGGGTGACGTTGCGTGACCTGGTTCATGCTATCCCTTACTTTGGCATTCAAAAAGGGCTGCTGACGGTGGAGAAATCGGGCAAGATTAACGAGTTCTCTGGCCGTATTTTGGAGATCGAAGGGGTTGAGCACCTGACGGTTGAGCAGGCGTTTGAGCTGTCAGATGCATCAGCGGAGCGTTCAGCGGCTGGTTGTACCGTTAAGTTGTCGCAAGACTCTGTGGCTGAGTATTTAGAGTCGAACATTGTGATGCTTAAGTGGATGATCTCTGAGGGCTATGGCGATCGCCGTACCATCGAGCGCCGCATTCAAGCTATGCAACAGTGGCTGGAAAACCCAAGCTTGATGGAAGCAGATAAAGATGCCGAGTATGCGCATGTGCTTGAAATCGATCTGGCTGACATCAAAGAGCCAATTCTATGCGCGCCGAATGATCCCGATGATGCGCGTAGTTTGTCAGATGTGGCAGGCGACAGTGTTGATGAAGTCTTTATCGGCAGCTGTATGACCAACATTGGTCACTTCCGCGCGGCGGGTAAACTGCTGGACAAGTTTGGAGGGAGTTTATCTACCCGTATGTGGGTGGCACCACCGACGAAGATGGACAGAGATCAGCTCACCGCCGAAGGCTACTACGGCATTTATGGCCGGGCAGGGGTGCGCATAGAAACGCCAGGATGCTCGTTGTGTATGGGTAACCAAGCGCGTGTGGCAGAAAAGTCTACCGTACTGTCGACCTCGACGCGCAACTTCCCGAACCGACTGGGTACGGGCGCCAATGTCTATCTCGCATCAGCGGAGTTGTCTGCTGTCGGCGCGATCCTTGGCCGTATTCCGACCAGAGAGGAATACCTTGAGTACGCGGAGCAAATTAATGCGACCGCTAGCGATACCTATCGCTACCTCAACTTCCATCAAATGGATGCCTACACCAAAAAAGCGGATGATGTGATTATTAAAGCCGCGGTATAAGCGTATTTTACTCGCAGGCTCACAGAAAGCGCCCCCGTTGTTAGGGGGCGCTTTTTTTGGATTTAACCTTTAGGTAACACTCATGTGTAACCAGCTAATCGGATCAAGCGTGCTATGTTTTCACCGGTGCGCATGAGATTTTTTTTGCTATTCATCAGCGCGTCGCTCAATTCACAAGGGCCCGCTTGAATGGGGAAGATTGCGGTGACACCTTGCTGATAAAGCGCTTCGCAATCGTCACCGACACTGCCAGCGAGCACGATGACGGGGACATCATCGGCATGTGCGATTCTGGCGATAGCAGCCGGCACTTTGCCGTGCTGCGTTTGCCCATCGACACGGCCTTCGCCCGTGATCACCCAATCGGCTTGCGCTAACACGTGGTGTGCATGGGTGCGTGAGAGCAATAAGTCGACACCGGGCTCAAGCTGCGCGCCAAGTAATCCGCCGAGTGTTGCACCCATCCCGCCAGCCGCGCCAGCGCCTGCAAAGTGGCAAATGGACTGTCCTAATTGCAGGTGGCAAATACTGGCAAAGCGGTGCAGGTATTGCTCCAAGTCTCGAATATCTTCTTCCCGGGCGCCTTTTTGTGGTCCAAAGACGGTCGTGGCACCATGTGGTCCACATAAGGGGTTATCGACATCGCAGGCGGCAGTGAGTTTGACCGTGTTAAGGCGAGCATCCAGTTCGTCAAGATCCAGAGTCATCAGCGCACCCAGCCCCTCTCCTGTAGGCGGTATCGGTTTGCCTGCGCCATCAAGAAGCTTGGCGCCGAGGGCGGTTAGGATCCCTGCACCGGCATCATTGGTGGCACTGCCCCCCAAGCCGATAATGATTTCGTCAATATCATGGTCAAGCGCGGCACGAATCAGTTCGCCGGTCCCTAAGCTGGTGGTATGACGAGGATGGCGTGCGTGCTGTGGCACTAAGGGAAGGCCTGAAGCACTGGCAACATCGATAACGGCCAGACGATGTTCGCGATTGATAACAAATTCGGCGGTCACCGAGCGAAAGTCAGGCCCAGTGACCTCGCAGTGATAGCGCTCGCCACCAAGCTGATCGAGAAAGCTTTGTGCAAAGCCCTCACCACCATCCGCCATTGGCAGTTGCGAGAAACGGGCGTTAGGTAAAATAGGCACCATGCCAGCCTCAATCGCCTGTGCAACATGGCGAGCACTAAGGCCTTCTTTAAATGAATCAGGTGCGATCACGATATGCATTTGCCTATCCTTTGCTGCCTACTGTTATTCCATTTAAGTATGGTTGAAGTGATATTTGGATGACAGTCCCGGCTTGGCAATTCTGGCAAAAAGCAGGACAATAGCGTGCCAAATTTGGAGGTCAGTGTGGATTACGAATTTTCTCGCAACAGTTTTGATGACAGCTACCGGATTGTTTTTTCTATGGGACATGAAGCCATAGGACGTTGGCTATTGGATGAACTCGGCACTGAGCTGGCTCAAGTGACACCCTGTCTACATACTCTGCAGCAACTTGAGTCAGAGCAGCAGTGGCGCGGGCATACGTTCACGCTTACCGCCAATCGTGATGAGGTCGTGGTGGTGGCGAATGCCATGCTGCAACCTGCCTCGGATGATGCGCAAACCACGCTCAATGAGCAGGCGCTGACCTTTTATGATGAAGAAAGTTACGCGGCGTGTGGTTACCAAGATTTTTTAGTGATGTTGGGCGCTTACCAAGACTTCATTGCCCGTTACGGTCGACGTTAAGTGCTGAGGCTCACTGAGTGAGCGATGCATGGATGAGCACGTATTCCCCTATGCGTGCTTTGAATAGATAGATCTCCCCCTCGTTTTTTCTCCTTATTCTCGTGTCGATGTTCCCCATTGGTGCAATTGCCTATCGTTCCCCTTGGCATGCGCGGTGTTGGTGAATAATTCGCACTTAAATGGTGCAAATGAACGCCCTTACATGTGTTTTTAATTTAAGTTGTTGATTTTAAATTATTTAAATCTTGGCACGGCTCTTGATGGTTGGATGATGATGCAAACACAAGGACGCAGGAGAAGGATATGAAACTGATTAGCGCCATTATCAAGCCGTTCAAGCTTGATGACGTACGTGAAGCGTTGGCGGATGCTGGCATTGACGGCATGACTGTCTCAGAAGTGAAAGGCTTTGGCCGCCAAAAAGGGCACACAGAGTTATACCGTGGTGCTGAATATCAGGTCGATTTTTTACCCAAAGTAAAATTAGAAATCGCTGTGCAGAGCGAACATGTCGACAGTGTGGTGGATGCGATCGCTCAAGCCGCACAAACCGGCAAGATCGGCGACGGGAAGATCTTCGTCTTTGATCTTCAGCAGGCGGTGCGGATCCGTACTGGCGAGATGGATCTGGAAGCAATTTAAAAACAGGGAGTAAAGACAATGGAACTGGTAAACACGGTGACTGAATTGCGCTACGCGCTCGACACTTTTTTCTTTCTTTTATCTGGTGCGTTAGTGATGTGGATGGCGGCTGGCTTTGCCATGTTAGAGGCAGGCCTAGTGCGCTCGAAAAACACCACTGAGATACTGACCAAAAATATCTGCCTCTACGCCATCGCGTGCACTATGTACCTGTTGGTGGGTTATAACATCATGTACGTGGATAACAGTGGCGGTGGCTTTGTCCCTTCTTTTGGGACCTTGATTGGTACGCAAGGGGCAGACGCGGATCACTCGCTTGAATCAGACTTCTTCTTCCAAGTGGTGTTTGTGGCAACCGCGATGTCTGTGGTGTCAGGCGCGGTAGCTGAGCGTATGAAGCTGTGGGCATTCCTGGTGTTCTCTGTCGTCTTAACCGCGGTGATTTATCCGGTTGAAGGTTACTGGACCTGGGGCGGTGGTTTTCTTTCAGAAGCAGGCTTTAGCGACTTCGCAGGCTCCGGGATTGTTCACATGGCCGGTGCCGCTGCGGCCCTAGCAGGTGTCCTGCTCTTGGGGGCGCGTAAAGGGAAATACAGCAAAAATGGCAAAATCAATCCCATCCCTGGCTCAAACCTGCCTCTGGCAACACTCGGTACCTTCATCTTATGGTTCGGCTGGTTTGGGTTTAACGGTGGCTCACAACTGATGGTCTCGGATTTTGAAAACGCTACGGCGGTCGGACAAATCTTCTTGAATACCAATGCGGCGGCGGCRGCCGGTGCGATAGCCGCCTTGCTGGTGTGTAAAACCCTTTGGGGAAAAGCCGATTTGACCATGGTGCTTAACGGTGCGTTAGCCGGCTTAGTGGCCATCACGGCGGATCCTTTATCGCCTTCACCCGTGGCAGCGCTGATTATCGGTGCGGTATCAGGTGTGATTGTCGTATTCAGTATTATCGGTCTGGACAAGGTAAAAGTGGATGATCCTGTCGGTGCTATCTCCGTGCWCGGTGTGTGTGGCTTCTTCGGCTTGATGGTTGTGCCTTTAAGTAACACCGGAGCAACCTTTGGTGCGCAGCTTCTGGGCGCGGCGGTGATTTTTGCTTGGGTGTTTGCGGCAAGTTTCCTCGTGTGGCTAGTACTGAAAAACACCATGGGGGTTCGTGTCACCGAAGAAGAGGAGATGTCAGGGATGGATCTACACGACTGTGGTATTGATGCATATCCCGAATTTGTCAGCGTAAAATAGTCAGTTACACGCAATTCGATTAGACTCTGAAACGAAACCTTACATTTTTAATGTAGGGTTTCGTTTTTTTTTGATCTTATCGATATTGAGCATCCAGTCATTCTCTGTATACTAACGAAAGTGAGATTCGTTATCATTTATCATCATATTTAAGGACTGCCACGATGAAAAAACTACTGATTGCCTCGGCTATTACCGCAAGCTTATTAGGAACCAGCGCCGCGGTCGCATCCGAAGAAGTCAATGTTTACTCGTATCGCCAACCTTTCTTGATTGAGCCTATGTTCGATGCGTTTACCGAAGAGACCGGCATTGAAGTGAATGTTAAGTTCGCTAAAAAAGGCATGGCGGAAAAGGTCAAGCAAGAAGGAGAGTACAGCCCGGCTGACGTACTGCTAACCGTTGATATCTCACGCCTTAAAGAGCTGGTAAACCAAGACGTAGTGCAGCCTGTGCAAAGCGATCTCATCGATCAAAACGTGCCTGAGCAGTTCCGTGATAGTGAAGATAAGTGGGTCGCGCTAACCACGCGTGCACGTGCGGTATACTCTTCTCGCGAGCGTGTCGGCAAACTGGGTGACGATTTTGATTATCTCGACTTGGCAAAACCAGAATGGAAAGGCAAGATTTGCACCCGTTCAGGCAAACACCCATACAATGTTTCTCTGGTGTCAGCTATCATCGAAAACCACGGTGAAGCGAAAGCCAAAGAGTGGCTTGAGGGCGTAAAAGACAATCTCGCACGTAAACCACAAGGCAATGATCGTGCACAAGTGAAAGCGATCAAAGAAGGCCTGTGTGACGTCTCACTAGGTAATAGCTATTACCTGGGCAAAATGCTGAACGACGAAGAACAAACAGCGTGGGCGGAAGCGGTTTACTTGAACTATCCAGGCCAGAATGCTTACGGTACGCACGTGAACGTGAGTGGCATGGCGATGGCGAAGTACGCACCGAACGAAGAAAACGCGCTAAAACTAATGGAATTTTTAACGTCAGACAAAGCACAGCATATGTATGCTGAGGTGAACTTCGAAGAGCCGGTGAAGCCGGGTGTTGAGCAGTCTGAGCTGGTGGCGTCTTGGGGCGACTACAAGCATGACCCAATGCCGCTTGAGGCGATTGCGGATAACTACAGCCAGTCAGTGAAATTGCTGGATGAAGTTCAGTTCGACCTGTAAGCCATTGCATAGGGGCGGCTGCCGCCCCTGTTGTCTTTCTCTGACGCCTTAATGTAGTAGGCCATGCGAGATAGATTACCCATGATAAAAACCAGCAGTTGGGGCCTAGCCCTATTGCTGGTTTTGCCGATCTTAGCGATCTTTTATACCGCGGTGGGCGATACCGGGGATATTTTTCCCCATTTGTTCGAGACCGTACTACCGACTTACACCTTGAATACCAGCTTATTAGTGGCTGGCGTGGTGGCGATTGCGATCATTCTCGGAGTACCCACCGCCTGGATGCTGGCCATGTATCAGGTACCGGGTAGCCGGCAACTGCAGTGGGCGATGGTGCTTCCGCTTGCGATGCCGGGCTATATCATCGGTTATATCTATACTGACTGGTTTGATTATGCGGGTCCATTGCAACGCGGCTTGCGGGCGCTGTTTGAATGGCAAACGGTCAATGATTACTGGTTTCCCGATATGCGTACCTTGCCAGGTGCGTGTTTTGTGCTGGCGTTAGTCTTATACCCTTATATCTACCTGCTCACCCGTGCCGCATTTATGGAGCAGAGTGTCACCTTGACCCACTCCGCGCGTTTGCTCGGTTGCTCACCGATGCAAAGCTTTCGGCGCATTTCTTTACCGTTAGCACGGCCGGCGATTGCGGTAGGTGCCTCTTTGGTGGCAATGGAGGCACTAGGCGATTTTGGTACGGTCAATTACTTTGCGGTCAGCACTCTTACGACCGCGGTCTATGATACCTGGTTGAGCTATTCGAGCTTAACCGCTGCCGCTAAAATCTCAGCGATCATGCTGGTGGCTATCTTCCTTTTGATCAGTGCGGAACGTTATGGGCGACGCAAACAAGCGCAATTTAGTCCAAGCTCGAGCAGTGATGCGATTGAGAAAATGCCCTTAACAGGCTGGCGTAAAGTGGGGGTGTTAGCCTGGTGCTGGAGTTTATTGTCACTGGCGTTTATTTTACCCCTGCTACAGCTGTTAGTTTATGCATGGCACTACTACGAAAAAAATGCGGTCAGCGAGTTTGCCACTTTTAGCTATAACAGCTTTTATACCTCCAGTTTGGCGGCTCTGATCGCGGTGGGTATTGCGTGGACCGTGAATGTGTATCGCCGCCTGCGTGGGCATGGGGTCAGTGTTGCCCCCATGCGGTTGGCGTCGATGGGCTATGCGGTGCCGGGGACGGTGCTTGCGATTGGTGTGATGTTAGTATTGACCCGCGGTGATCACTTCATTAACGATATTGCCACGCATTACGGCTGGGGACGGCCTGGCCTCCTATTATCTGGCACCATGGTGGCCTTATTGGTCGCGTTTGTCGTGCGGTTCAGTGCCGTCGCCATTGGCAGTATTGAATCAAGCATGGCCAAAATTCCTCCGTCACTGGATATGGCGGCGCGAACCATGGGATGCACCACCACAGGGGTGATTCGCCGTGTGCATTTACCCTTAATTCGGCGGGGCACGCTCATTGCGATGCTGTTGGTGTTTATTGAGTCGATGAAAGAGCTTAATGCAGCGATTCTACTACGCCCTTTTAATTTCGAAACACTGGCCACGTATGTGTACAACTTTACCTCGGATGAGCACTTGGAGTATGCCGCCTTGCCTGCCATTTTGTTGGTCGTGGTTGGCTTGGTCCCCCTTATCCTGATTAACCGGTCATTGGAGCAAAAATATCAATGAAGTGTGCGCTCGCGATAGAGAATTTGACCTGCAGTTATAACGGTACGCCTGTCCTCAAGGATTTGTCGCTGCAAGTCGCGCAGGGAGAGATTGTGTGCTTGCTCGGCGCGAGTGGCTGCGGGAAGACGACGTTGCTAAAAGCAATGGCTGGATTAATGCCATTATCGTCAGGAAAACTATCGATTGGGTGCAAACTCATGGATGATAATCAGCATTCAATCCCGCCAGAGCAACGCAATATTGGGATGATTTTTCAAGACTATGCGCTGTTCCCACACCTTACGGTGGCAGACAACGTGGGGTTTGGTCTGTCTGGATTCAGCACGGCAGCACGAAGTGAAAAAGTGACTGAAATGCTCAAGCTGGTGCGTCTGGCGGAGCTGGGTGACCGCTATCCTCATCAGCTCTCGGGCGGCCAGCAACAGCGGGTGGCGATAGCGCGCGCGCTGGCTTATGAACCCGATCTGTTATTGCTTGATGAGCCCTTTTCGAATATTGATACCCAAGTTCGTCATGATTTAATTGAGGAAATCCGACGCATTTTTAAATCCCAAGGGGTGACGGCGATCCTGGTGACGCATAGTCGAGAAGAAGCATTCGCGTTTGCCGATAAGCTGGCCGTGATGAACCAGGGACTCATTGAGCAGTATGGTGATACCACTGAGGTGTATTATCAACCTGCGAGCCGCTTCGTCGCTGATTTTCTTGGCCAGGGCTCTTATGTGCCGGTAACGGTCTCGTCGCAAGAACAAATGCAGACACCGCTCGGCCCTTGGCCTCGTCCGGTGCATTGTCATCCAGGCCCGCATTGGTGGTTACTGAGACCGCAGTTTCTTAGCATTCGTGCTGATGAGAAGGGGGAAGGGCAGGTATTGTCTCAGCAGTTTATGGGGGACAGCAGCCGTTACACCATCGATATCCACGGTCAAAAACTATCGGTGCACGCGCGCGAGCCGCTATTGGTTGGGGATAAAGTCAGTTTACATATCCGCCCTCACGAGCCCGTCCTGTTCAATGATGGGCCGAGTTTTATTGACGATTAAGACACCAGAACCAAAAAAGCCAACCGAGGGGTTGGCTTTCTACTAGGTTGAACACCTGGTTAGCTTTGTTGGCACAGTACATCAACATAGTGCTGAGCCATGGCGTTTAAAGCCGTTTTATCTGGTTGTTGGTGCGCCTGTAAAAACAGCACATAGCACACCCCAGCTAACATACTGGCAAGCTCACGCGGTTGGTAACGGTCGACCATTTCACCTTTTGCCATCCCGTTCTCGAACACGTGCTCGAACTGATCCATCGCATCTCGACTGCCTTTGACAAAGCGTGGCCAAATATCCTCGCGAATAGAGGTACTCCATTCAAACCAGACTTTCATCCAAGCTTTGTCTGCCAGTGCCGTGTCGATAATTTGCGAGGTAATGCAGTTTAGCGATGCTCGCATTGATTGATCTTGCTCGGTGCACTCATTAATGAGTTTTATGAAGTGTTTCTCGGTCTGGGCCAAGATCTCTTCCACCAAGTCTTCACGGGTTGGGAAGTAGTTAAATACGGTCGCGACAGAGACGTCTGCCATTTCGGCAATATCGGCGTGTCCGGCACGACCAATCCCGCGTTTCGCAAACACATCTAAGCCACACCCTAATAACTGCTCTTTGCGGCGCTCGGGCGATAGCCGCGTCCTTGTTCTCTCATTTGATTGAGCCATCCTAAAACCTGCCAACTTATTTTTGGTTTGTACAAATTAATTATTGTTTGTGCTAATGATTTTATTATTAGCGAGTTCGAGTTTATACCAGCCATTTATGGCCTGACAACGGCTAGAAGCCTGATCTAGGCCGTAAAACAGTAATTTTGTCTGCAAAAAAAGTCATTCATTATTAAAAACAAAGGCAGGGATTATTTTTTCTTATCAATCAGCGTGATAGCCAACTAGTGTGCAGGTGCATAAGCGGCAAAAACGCACTCACTGGGATCCGCAATCGATTTAGTGCTAGACTATGCCACCTTTGTAAGTGACCTCCCTTTTTCGGAGAGACAACCATCGGGGCAGATATGAAACACACCGTTGAAGTGATGATTTCAGAGCAGGACGTACAGGCGCGAGTCAAAGCCCTGGGCGCCGAGATCAACGAGCATTATAAAGATTCAAAAGACCTAGTATTGGTTGGATTGTTGCGAGGCTCGTTCGTTTTCATGGCCGACTTATGCCGTGCCATTGACTTGCCGCACGCGGTCGACTTTATGACCGCATCAAGTTACGGCAACAGCATGGAAAGTACGCGTGATGTGCGTATTTTGAAAGATTTAGATGATGATATTAAAGGCAAAGATGTACTCTTAGTCGAGGATATCATCGATACCGGCAATACGCTCAGCAAGGTGTGTGAAATCCTGTCTTTGCGCGAGCCAAATTCTGTACGTATTTGTACATTGTTAGACAAGCCAGAGCGCCGAGAAGTCGACGTCAAGGTTGATTGGTTGGGCTTTACGATTCCAGATGAATTTGTGGTCGGTGTGGGCATTGATTATGCGCAAAAGTATCGCCATCTGCCGTACGTCGGTAAAGTGATTCCATTGGATTAATTTTCACGGTGATTGGCAACGCTAATCATCGCGCAGAGCGACAGAGCGTCTCACGAGCAATGAAAAACCGAGCGGTCGCTCGGTTTTTTTGACCCCATGAGACAGGCGAGTGCCATCCTGCCTTGTCAGGGAGGAGTGGAAAGACTAACACTCGACCTGGTCAGACACGAGTTCACACATCGCCGATTGATAGTTGATTTCCAGTGATGCCTGACTATTGGCGGTCATCCCTAGATCCCGCAAGATCCCGTCGGTGGTGTCGTAAAACCAGCCATGGACCTTCACATCTTGGCCGCGCTCCCAGGCCGCTCGCAAAATCGTTGAATTGCCCAGATGATAAACCTGTTCGGCGACATTGATCTCACACAGCCGGTTACCACGGGCTTGTGCGGGCAGTTGGCTAAGATAGCTTTTGTGCTTGAGGTAGAGATCACGAATATGCAGTAACCAGTTGTTAATTAAACCCAGCTCAGGGTTTTCAATCGCTGCATGTACCCCGCCACAACCATAGTGGCCACAGACAATAATGTGTTTGATTTGCAGGACATCGACGGCGTACTGCACCACGGATAAACAATTGAGATCGGTATGAATCACTTGATTGGCGACATTACGATGAACAAAAAGCTCGCCCGAGTCTAAGCCAGTCAGGCGCTCTGCGGGGACGCGACTATCGGCGCAGCCAATCCATAAATATTCTGGATGTTGTTCTTTCGCCAACTCGGCAAAAAATTGTGGGTTGGTATCACGAATGTCTTTTGACCAGGCTTTATTGTTGGCGAACAACGCTTTGATTTGGGCCATATCCACTCAGTCTTTTGGCAAAGTTATCAATTGCCACTATACCGCAATGAGGGGGATTGAAATATACTGAGATCAATTTTCACATTTTTTTACACCTTTCGCGTCCAATGGATCACGCTGTTTACCTGCAACACCACTGCTCGGATAGGTTAATCCAAGAAAATTCGTATACTGTTCGCTCTATCATGATCTTAACCGCAGTAGGGGTAGTGCGTGTTTGATAAAGGACGATTTGCGCAGCTGACAGTAAAAGGGGATTTGTTTGGTGGGGTCACTACCGCGATTATCTCATTGCCATTGGCGCTAGCATTTGGTGTCGCCTCAGGCGCTGGCGCGGAAGCTGGGCTATGGGGCGCGATTCTAGTCGGGTTGTTTGCCTCGTTATTTGGTGGTTCATCAACGTTGATCTCCGAGCCCACTGGGCCGATGACAGTGATCATGACCACGGTGCTAACCGCGATGATGGCTCGCTACCCGGAAGGAGGCGTTGCTATGGCGTTTACCGTGGTGATGATGGCTGGCGCGTTCCAAGTTCTGATTGGCAGTTTAAGGCTAGGTAAATACGTTACCTTGATGCCCTACAGTGTGGTGTCAGGCTTTATGTCAGGGATTGGGGTGATCTTGATTTTGCTCCAGCTGGCGCCGTTATTGGGGCAAGCCGCACCTTCTGGCGGGGCGCTTGGCACCCTCAAAGCATTGCCTGACTTACTCGCTAATGCCGATTTTAAAGAGGTGTTCCTCGGGGGACTCACCCTTGGCATCTTGTTTTATTTCCCTGCCAAGTATCGTCGTTTTATTCCCGCACAGCTTGTCGCACTCGTCAGTATCACTTTGGTGTCGATTTTATTGTTTGATACCGACAGCATTCGTCGTATTGGGGAAATACCCACTGGCTTACCCTCGCTAGTGCTTCCGCATATCACGGCTGAGCATTTTACTGCGATGGTGATTGATGCCCTCGTACTGGGTACCTTAGGCTGTATTGATACCTTATTAACCGCGGTGATTGCTGACTCCCTGACGCGGCAAGAACACAACTCTGATCGCGAGCTGCGCGGACAGGGCGTCGCCAATATGATTGCCGGGTTACTTGGTGCGCTCCCTGGCGCGGGGGCGACTATGGGCACCGTGGTGAATGTACAAGTAGGCGCGCGTTCTCCCTTATCGGGAATGTTGCGGGCGGCGATGTTAGCCGCGGTGGTATTGGTCGCCGGTGCGCTGACCGCGCCCATCCCGATGGCAGTATTGGCGGGCATCGCCTTGTACGTCGGTTTTAATATCCTCGATTGGAGCTTTCTGCATCGTGCCCACAAGATCAGCTTACAGCAGACGGGGATCATGTATGGCGTGATGGCGCTGACGGTATTTGTCGATTTGATTGTTGCCGTTGGCTTGGGGGTATTCATTGCCAACTTATTGGTGATTGAGCGCCTCAGTCGAGAGCAAGCCAAGCAAGTGCGGGCCATCAGTGATGCCGAAGATGATGAAGTGCCGCTTGATGACGAAGAGCGTGCGCTGCTWGATGCCAGCAATGGCYAAGTGTTGTTTTTCTATCTTTCCGGGCCGATGATTTTCAGTGTCTCGAAAGCGATTGCACGCCAGCATGCGCACATCAACGAGTTCCGTGTGATGATATTGGATTTAAGCGATGTGCCCATGTTAGATATGACGGTTGGCTTGGCGTTAGAGAACGCGATTAAAGATGCGCGTGAGGCCGAGTGCACGGTGTTTTTACTGTGCCCGCACGATGAGACACGTGAGCAGCTGCAGCGCCTTCACATCGGTGATTGGGTCAGAGACGCGCATATTTTTACCACACGCAAACCAGCATTAGAGGCGGCCAACCKCTTGGTAGAAGTGATGCCATAGCGCACTGTTCAACGTCTCTTACACCTCGATACACACAAACTCGCAAACTGGCGTCATGAGCGGGTTTGTGTGCTGTCATGGCTTTTTAGAGGGATCCGCGCGTTTCCCGATTAGCCAAATCCCCCCCCCATCACGATCACTTAAATACAAGATATTTAGTGAATATTTGCCACATTTCTCATCATTTTATTCTTTTTGGTTGAAAACTGACCATGCGTTTCCCCTCCTGATTTGATCTTGTGCACATTCCTATATACTGGCGCGCGCACTGGGGGACCCCCGTGCCAGTGAGTAAAGCCGTCATGGCCGTGATACTGCATACGACTTGAAAGGATCAGCTGTTTTGAAATTCGAACGATTCAAGAACTGGACCCTGAAAGGGGACCTGTTTGGGGGCGTCACCACGGCGGTTATTTCTTTGCCCCTCTCGCTGGCGTTCGGGGTAGCGTCAGGTGCCGGTGCCGAAGCCGGCATGTGGGGGGCCATTTTAGTAGGCCTGTTTGCTGCGTTGTTTGGTGGCTCTTCAACCCTTATCTCAGAGCCGACCGGCCCGATGACAGTGATCATGACCGCGGTACTCACCACCATGGTGTCACGTTACCCCGAAGGGGGCATGGCAATGGGCTTTACGGTGGTGATGATGGCGGGCTTATTCCAAGTGATTTTAGGGACCTTGAAGCTTGGAAAATACGTCACTTTAATGCCATATAGCGTGATATCGGGCTTTATGTCCGGCATTGGCGTTATCTTGATCATTTTGCAGTTGCCGCCTTTACTGGGGCAAGGCACCCCTGACGGTGGCGTACTCGGGACCTTGCAAGCGCTGCCCGATCTCATCGCGCATACCCAACAAAGTGAGCTGCTATTAGGGCTATTGACGCTGGGGATCCTCTTTTCTTTCCCACAAAAATATCGCCGTTATATGCCGGTGCAACTCGTTGCCTTGGTGGTGGTGACTGTGTTGTCAATGTGGTGGTTTGATCTTGAGGCGATTCGCCGTATTGGTGTGATTCCCACCGGCTTGCCCACCTTGATGCTGCCACACATTGACAGTGAGGTACTCACCACCATGATGGTGGATGCGTTAGTGTTGGGGACCTTGGGGTGCATTGATACCTTGCTCTCTGCGGTCATCGCTGACTCGTTGACGCGCGAAGAGCATGATTCGGATAAAGAACTGCGCGGGCAGGGAGTGGCCAACATGGTGGCGGGATTATTTGGCGCTTTGCCGGGCGCGGGTGGCACCATGGGCACGGTGGTCAATGTGCAAGTGGGTGGACGTTCACCCTTTGCGGCCATTGTGCGCGCCCTTATTTTAGCGGCGGTGATCTTGGTCGCAGGCTTTTTGACTGAGCCCATCCCGATGGCGGTGCTGGCGGGTATCGCTATTTATGTGGGGTTCAATATCCTTGACCGCACCTTTATCCAACGTGCCCACAAAGTCAGCTTACATCAAACCGTGA
Source organism: Salinivibrio sp. IB282 (assembly GCF_001995685.1). NCBI lineage: Bacteria > Pseudomonadati > Pseudomonadota > Gammaproteobacteria > Vibrionales > Vibrionaceae > Salinivibrio > Salinivibrio sp. IB282. Next base: position 71,382 of record NZ_MUET01000005.1, read on the forward strand.
TCATGTATGGGGTGATGATATTGACCGTGCTGGTGGACTTAATTGTGGCAGTGGGTGTGGGCGTGTTTATTGCCAATATTATTGCCATTGAACACTTAAGCCGTGAGCAAGAAAAGCAGGTCAAAGCGATCAGTGATGCGGATGAAGATGACGTCCCCTTGAGTGAGATGGAAAGGGCTTTATTAGATAGCGCCAACGGAAAAGTGTTGTTTTTCTATCTCTCAGGCCCAATGATATTCAGTGTCTCGAAAGCGATTGCACGTCAGCACAGTAAAATTGAGGAATTCGATGTCATGATCTTAGACCTCAGTGACGTGCCCATGATTGATATGACCGTCGGCCTCGCGCTGGAAAATGCGATCAAAGATGCGGTGGATGCCAATTGCCAAGTTTTTCTGCTCTGCCCCCATCAAAAAACACGGGATCAGCTTGAGCGCTTGCATGTTAAAAATTGGCTCACCGACGATCATACTTTTGATAGCCGTTATGACGCACTCCGTGCCGCGCACCGAGTGACCGAGGTCATGCCTTAAAAGAACGGGAGCTTATGAAAGCCATCGACATCAAAGACCTGGTCAAAACCTATGGGACCAGTGTTAAGGCGCTAAAAGGGGTATCGCTCTCTGTCGAGGAGGGCGATTTTTATGCGCTATTGGGGCCAAATGGGGCGGGTAAATCCACCACCATTGGCATTTTGAGCTCACTGGTGAATAAAACCCAGGGGCAGGTGAGCATTTTTGGCTACGATCTCGATAGCCAAAAAGTGGAAGCTAAAAAACAAATCGGGCTGGTGCCACAAGAGTTTAACTTTAACCAGTTTGAGAAAGTGGAACAAATCGTGGTGAACCAAGCGGGTTACTATGGTGTGCCCCGCGACCAAGCCAAATTACGCGCGAAAAAATACCTCTCGCAGCTCGATTTATGGGATAAGCGCCATGAGCCTGCCCGTAATTTGTCGGGGGGCATGAAGCGTCGCTTAATGATTGCCCGCGCGTTGATGCATGAGCCTCGCCTGTTGATTTTGGATGAGCCAACCGCTGGCGTCGATATTGAGCTGCGTCGTTCCATGTGGGACTTTCTCACCGAGATAAACCGGCAAGGGATCACCATCATTCTTACCACCCATTACCTTGAAGAAGCCGAAACCTTGTGTCGCAACATCGGTATTATCAATCGAGGAGAGCTGGTGGAAGATACCTCCATGAAGGCCTTGCTGGCGAAGCTGGACGCAGAGACGTTTATCCTTGATTTACAGCCGGGGCATAAACTGAGCACCTTAGACGGTGTTAATTGGCAGAAAACCGATACCAATACCTTGGAAGTGGAAGTGAATAAGTCAGTCGGATTGACCCCTGTCTTTGACCAGTTGTCGCAACAAGGGGTGCAGGTGCTGTCGATGCGCAACAAGGCAAACCGCCTTGAGGAGTTATTTGTCACCTTAATTCAGCAAAATGGGGAGGAGCGTGCATGAATGCTTTGTATTGGGTGGCATTTCGCACCCTGATTCATAAAGAAGTGGCGCGCTTTACCCGTATCTGGGTGCAAACCTTGGTGCCGCCCGCGATTACCATGAGCCTCTATTTTATTATTTTCGGTAATCTGATTGGCTCGCGGATTGGCCAGATGGAAGGCTTCTCCTATATGGAGTATATCGTGCCCGGGCTTATCATGATGTCGGTGATCACCAACTCGTACTCGAATGTGGCATCGTCTTTCTTTAGTGCCAAGTTCCAACATAATATTGAGGAGTTGTTGGTCGCCCCCATTCCAAACTACGTGATCATTGCCGGCTACATTGGTGGTGGCATGTGTCGGGGGTTAGCGGTCGGCGCCTTGGTGACCATGACCTCTTTGTTCTTCGTCGACTTGCAGATAGCGCATCCGTTGATTGTGATTACCACCGTGGTGTTGACCTCGGCGGTGTTTGCACTGGGTGGACTGATTAACGCTATTTTCGCCAAAACCTTTGACGATATTAGCCTGATCCCTACCTTTATCTTGACGCCATTAACTTACCTAGGGGGGGTGTTTTATTCGCTCTCCCTGCTGCCTGAGTTTTGGCAGGGCGTGTCAAAACTGAACCCGATTGTGTACATGGTGAACGCGTTCCGGTACGGCTTTCTTGGCGTGTCAGATGTCGGCATCATGACATCGTTTGGGGTGCTGATGCTGTTCATCATCGGGCTGTATGCCCTGGCGTGGGGCTTGATTTCCAAAGGAACAGGCTTGCGTAGTTAACGACCTCGCAGTACCAATAATTCGGTTTGATACCGGATACAAAAGCCCCGGCCATCATGGCCGGGGCTTTTTATTGCTGGCTTGAACAATGACGCCTGATGGTGTGCTGACGCTTAGTTAAACAAACCTTTTAGCCACCCGACCGGGTCTGACTGACCACAGCGTTTGGCAAACTGCCCATCAATGTCCCAAATCGGTAGCGACATCTCTCCACGACAATTCAGCTGATACTGACTGCCTTGCTGGGTCACGGCGACTGTGGTGACGTTAGCCGGCCATGATAATGTCAGCGCACTGGCGCCTCGGCGACTGAGATAATCATCATAGACACGCAATGCCCCTGAAGCGCCGGTGAGCCCGGTTGATTGGTTATCGTCGCGGCCAAGCCACACCGTGGTGACTTCTTTATCATCGATACCGACAAACCAACTATCGCGGTTATCATCTGTGGTACCGGTTTTGCCCGCGAGTGCCACATTGCCATGGCGACGCGTCAAGTAGCGTCCCGTCCCTTGCTGAACGACCTGCTTCATCGCGTATAGCGTCAGCCAGCCAGCTTGCTGAGGCACGACACGCTCTGCTTTTGGCCAGTTTTGATAAAGGTTTTGTCCCTCTTTGGTGGTGACCGCGCGTAAGGCGGTTAAGGGGGCACGTTGCCCACCACTGCCGAGCGTTTGGTAGATTTGGGTAACGTCGAACGGACTCATGCTAAACGCGCCAAGAAGCAAAGACGGTACTTGAGGGATATTCTCGGTATTGGCGCCCAGTTTGCCGAAGGTCTTGATCACCTCATCTAACCCCAGCTGCATGCCGAGATTTACCGTCGGGACGTTATAAGACTTGGCAAGAGCGGTGAGTAAGGACACACGGCCTCGGTATTGGCGGYCATAGTTGCGCGGTTGCCAGCGACTGCCTTGGCTGCCTTCTAAACGAATGGGTTTATCGTCAATCTTGCTGGTGAGCTGGAAACGTTCCGGGTGGCTCAACGCGGTCAGATACACCGCCGGTTTTGACAGTGAGCCGATGGGGCGTTTGGCGTTTAATGCGCGATTAAAGCCAGCGAAACCCGGGCGTGCGCCGCCGACCATGGCACGAACTTCGCCGCTGCGGCGGTCGGCAATCACCGCTGCCGCTTCAAGCTTGTTACCTGCTCGGCCTTTAAGTGCCTTGACCTTATCGACGACTGCGCCTTCAATCGCTTGCTGTGAGACAGGGTCGAGCGTGGTAAATATACGCAGCCCTTCGCCCGCGGCATATTTATCCCCGACATTGTGGCGGATCTCTTCTTTGAGCTGATCAAAGTAGGCGGGCTGGGGACGCGATAGCGTCGGGGTGGCCTGAATATCGAGCGGACGACTGGCGGCGGCATCATAATTGGCACTGGTGAGCAGATTTTGCTCGAGCATCAAGCGTAATACCAGATCACGTCGTGTTTTGGCGCGTTCAGGATGGCGAAAGGGGTTGTAGTAGGACGGCCCTTTTACCATGCCAACTAGTAATGCGAGTTGATCGACACGTAGCTCACTGATAGGACGACCGAAATACAAGCGCGCCCCTAAAGGAAAACCGTGCACCGGCTCACCACGGCTTTGGCCGAGGTAAACCTCATTGAGGTAGGCCTCAATGATTTTGTCTTTGCTATAGCGAAAATCCAGGATCAGTGCCATGTAAGCTTCTTGTACCTTACGCCACAAGGTGCGATCACGGGTAAGGAACAAGTTCTTAGCTAACTGTTGAGTCAGCGTCGAGCCTCCTTGCACGGTGCGCCCTGCGCGAATATTGGCGACGAGTGCACGTAAAATACCGGTAGGCGAAACACCTTCGTGGTGATAGAAGTCTCTGTCTTCTGTGGTGATCAAGGCTTCAACTAAAAACTCAGGGAAACGCTCGCGTGGCAAGAATAAGCGTTGCTCACGAATGCCGGACTCCATCATGCCCAATAGCTTGGGTTCGATACGCAATAACCCCAGCGGTTGTTGGCTGCTTACCTCGGTGATTTTATCCACTTGGCCGTCAGCAAAGCTCAACATCGCATGACGTGCCGGCGCGGGCCCATCTTCAAAATCAAATGGACGACGAATGATCTCAAGCCGGGTGCTTGACGCCGAGTACTCGCCAGGGCGTTTTGGGGTGCGTACCTTCTGATAATTAAGCGCATCCAGTTGCTGGCGTAGCTGTGAGAGGGAAAAATCGCTACCAGGAGACAGGTTGATGACTCGGCCATAAACGACCCCAGGAAGCTGCCAAATCTGGCCGCTGAATCTGTCTTGGATTTTGCCATCTAGATAGATCCCTAACATGACCACGGCGGCAATCCCGACGAGGCTGCACTTTAGCCCTAAGCCTAACAGGCGTTTCCCCCAACTTGGCTTAGTCGGCGTCTTCTTGGGCTGGCGTTTGGGTGATGAACGTTTTTTATTGCTCGGGCGTGAGCGTGTTTTTTTTTCTGCCATACAATAGCTTAACTCTGATTAAAATGGCGCTTGGTTTTTCGGGTTGGCACATGGTTGGCCGGATCATCAGGCCAAAGGTGTTTAGGGTACCGCCCTTTCATTTCTTTTTGCACCTCTTTGTAACTGCCTTGCCAAAAGCCCGCCAGATCTTGGGTAATTTGTAGCGGGCGTCCAGCGGGGGAAAGTAACTCTACTTGTACCGTCACCTTGCCGTTAGCCAGGGTGGGCGTTTGGGCCTGCCCGTACATCTCTTGCATTTTCACCGCTAAGACGGGCGCACTGTCTGGCGTATAGCGCAAAGGATAACGTGAGCCCGTTGGGACGGTCATATGTGTGGGCAGCGCCGCGTTCAATTGTTGGGTGACCGCAAAGCCGAACCAAGCTTCTAACACGGGCTTGAGATCTAGCTGCTGCAGGGTTTGCCAGCGCGACATGCCGTGAATAAATGGCGCGAGCCAGGTATCGAGCGATGCCAATAAGTCGTCGTCGCTAAGTGGCGGTAGCATAATATCTAGTCCCCAGGCTTGCGCGCAGCGGGCGCGGGTGAGCAAGGACTGGCTGCTGCGTTGCCAGTTCAACGCATCAATGCCTTTTTGGCGTACGGCGTCTAATAATCCTTGCGCCTGCTGCTCAGCACTGAGTGTATTCAGTGGCTCACGATAAAGCACTAATTCGCCGAGGCGTTGCTGTTTTTCTGCTTTTAGCGTGCCGCGATGGTCGTCCCATTGTACGACCTCATGTTGACGTAATAAGTCGGGGCGCATCTGTTGTAGCGTGTCCAGTGAAAGCGCGATGGCACTGTAGGCGCGGCTGTCGTGTTGCTCGCCGGCCATCACATCACAAACCACGATTGCCTCAGCGTGACTGAGTGCGTCTTGACTATCGAGTGTCACGCCGTGACCATTGGCCATCATAAAGCGTCTCGTTTTTCCCCGTCTCAATGCGACTCTATCTGGCCAAGTGTTAGCGGCCAGCAGTGGCAACATGGCTTCATCGAGGGAGCGTTGCAATCTTATCCCAAGTGTCCGTGCCAGTGACTGGGCGCGGTCTTGATAGTCTTTGTGAGCCATGACCGATTGTAATTGGTCAACCAGCGCCAGCGATGATCTTGAGGTCATGGGCTTTTCGGCCCATGCGGCGAGCCAGCAGGCGGTGGATAACACAGAGGTGTCCTCCTTTTCAGCCCGAGCCAACATGGCGGCAGCGCGTGGGCTAGCCGCCAATTGAATGGCACGTTGCCCCAGCGCGGTGAGTCCTTGGCGCGTATCAATCAGCCCCAATTGTGTCAGCCTGATACAGGCCGCTTGCCAATGCTTGGTGGGCGGCACGTCAAGCCAATGTAAATCTTTCACATCACAGCCCCACTGGATGATATTGAGGGCAAGATCGGTTAAGTCTTCTCGTAAGATCGGCGCGGTAGGAGTGGCTGGTAAGCGTTGAAACTGCTCTTCGCTGTATAGGCGTAGGCACTGTCCTTCCTCAAGGCGACCGGCGCGACCTGCGCGTTGAATGGCGGCACTGCGTGTGATCTGCCGTGTTACTAGCTTATCGATACCCGTTTGTGCTTGATGGATAACCATCCGCTCAAGTCCCGCATCGATCACTAACCGGATCCCTTCGATGGTTAAACTGGTCTCAGCGATATTGGTTGTGAGCACTARCTTACGCCTCCCAGTAGAAGGAGGGGCGATCGCGGCGTGTTGCGCCGAGGCGTCAAGGCTACCGTGAAGACGATGCAAATCCATGTCATCAGGGAGGCGCCCTTCTAGGGCGGCATAAACCTGTCTAATCGTGCTCACACCGGGGAGAAAGAGTAGGGCCGACCCCGCGTGTTGAGCGATAAAATCAAGACTGGCGCTAGCCACTGCGCTGGCCCATTGTGAATGCCGTGACAGTGGGTGATAGTGATAATGAATCGGGTAGCTGCGCCCTTCAGTTGTCAGGGTCAGGGCGTCGGGTAAATGTTGCGCCAAGGCGTGATTATCTAAGGTCGCAGACATGACCACCAGACGCAGATCATCTCGCAAGCCAGCTTGGCAATCTAGACTCAAGGCGAGCGCGAGATCGGCATGCAGGCTGCGTTCGTGAAACTCATCGAACATGACCACACTCACGCCATCAAGCATGGGGTCGGTTTGCAGCAAACGTGTCAGCACCCCCTCAGTGACCACCTCAACACGCGTTTGAGCACTGACTTTGGTCTCTCCCCGCATGCGTAAACCGATGGTTTGGCCTATCGGCTCACCCAGATGATGGGCGAGGAAGCGGGCAATATTGCGCGCGGCGAGCCGACGGGGCTCCAGTAGCACGATTTTTCCCGGCAGTGAGGCCTGCTCAAGCAACGCAAGGGGTAAGCGCGTCGACTTACCCGCGCCCGGTGGTGCGGATAAGAGGATCTGCGGATAGGTCGCGAGCCCGTCTATCAGGTTGGGTATCACGGCATCAATGGGAAGCTGAGACAAGAATTCGCCCTTTGTGTCAGAATCAAAGTGACTATTTTAACGGACTGAGCGTAAAAGGAGAGCCCATGCGACTATTTTTCGCATTAGGTTTGGACGAGAAAACCAATCAAGCCGCTCGGGAGCAACTGGTTCGCTACCACCATCATCTTTGTGGTGAGGGGCGCGCGGTGCCCGATCAGAACTTACATCTCACCTTGGCGTTTTTGGGGGAGGTTCCTGATACCAAGCTCCCTGCGCTCCAAGCCGCGGCAAGTAACCTAGCTCTGCCTGCGTTTTCTCTCACTACCTCAGGTGTTGAAGTATGGGAGCAGCCGAAAATTGCGTGTGTAACCTTCAACCAACCCCCGTCGGTATTGTTTGACCTAGCTCATCACTTACAAACCTTACCCGTTTGGCACGCGAAAGCGGACAGTCATACGTTTACGCCGCATATTACCTTGCGTCGTGGCGTCAAGCATCAACAAGCTTTACACCTACCACCTATGCCAACACAGACATTTGCCTGTCAACGGTTTGGGTTATATGCTTCGCCTTCCTCCGCGTCAGATGAATCGATACCGCGAGATAATGAGGGGCGGGCGTTATACCAATGCCTGCATCAATTCAGCCTTTGTTAATCACCAGCAGGAACGGCAGATGCAGTTTTCCCCACCACTAGCGTCGGCAACCTTAGTACGCCGCTACAAACGTTTTTTAACCGACGTCACGCTGGCTAATGGCGAGTTGCTGACCATGCATTGTGCCAATACCGGGGCGATGACCGGTTGTGCGACGCCAGGCGATACGGTTTGGTTTTCCACCTCCGATAATAGCAAACGTAAATACCCGCATAGTTGGGAGCTTAATCATACCCAGCAGGGACACTGGATTTGTGTCAACACGGCACGTGCCAACCCCTTAGCGGTTGAGGCGGTGCAGGCAGGTAGTATTCCTGAACTAGTGGGGTATCGACAATTACAGACGGAAGTACGCTATGGCAGCGAAAACAGTCGCATAGAC
>NZ_MUET01000050.1:0-21717 GCF_001995685.1 Salinivibrio sp. IB282
GCTCAAAACAGACGGAATCACCTACATCAAACGGCATCATGGGCGATTGACGGGAATTAAATAGCACTTTGGGGCAGTTGCCAATAATTTGCCAGCCCGCGGGTGACGCTGCCGGATACACCGCGGTTTGCTGTTGTGCAATGCCCACACTGCCGGCAGGGATCTGATGACGAGGCGTGGTATGACGGGGCATAGCTATTGTCTCATCCACCGACGCAAGAAAGGCAAAGCCGGGCGCGAAACCAATCGCACAGACGGTGTAAGTTTGTTGACTGTGTCGCGCAATCACCTCTTGCTCACTTACGCCGGCAAACTCGGCGACCGCAGCCAGATCGGGCCCAACCGAGGGATGATAATACACCGGCAGCGTCACCTGTTTTCCACTCCCTGAGTCACGGGTGACTCGCAGTGAATCGCCTTGATTCATCACCCACGTTTTCAACGTTTCTGGCGATAGTAAGCGAACATTCACTTCCACCAGAACGCTGGTGTAGGCGGGAATTAACTCAACTACACCACGACCAAAATGTTGCTGGATTCGCTCACACAGCGCAGATAACTGTGGGACTAAGGCAAGATCGATCTTATTGCCCAACCGGATCATTACTGTCGTTTCACTGACCTGCTCAACCTTGAGTGTCATGGTGTTAAGGCCTTTCTGAGTTGTTTTATCGCCTCGACCGATTGTGGGTTATCGCCATGCACACACACCGTATCCGGCGATAGGGTGAGCGTTTGCCCCTCTAGGGTTGTCACCGTGCCATGTTGAGATAACTGCAACACCTGCGCAATCATCGCGTTGGCGTCATCTAACACGGCGCCCGGTTGACTGCGCGGCGCCAATTGTCCTGACGCCAGATAGGCTCTATCGGCAAAGGCCTCAAAAATCAGCGGTACACCGGCTTGTTGAGCAAGCTGGCGATGCGGGCGGTTATCAGGCAGTGCCAGTACCATTAATGGCGTATTGGGCAGCGTATCAGCCACCGCAGCCAACACCGCTTCAAAGCAATCATTGTCCACCATCATGGTGTTATACAGCGCACCATGGGGCTTCACATAATCAAGGCTCGCATTAAAGCGTGCACAGATCCCTTGTAATGCGCCGATTTGATAGCGAACGAGGTGACTAATTTGTGCTGGGGTATGATCAATATGACGACGGCCAAAGCCCTGCTTATCGGCGTAACCGGGATGAGCACCAATACTTACATTGTGCTTTACTGCGAGTGCTACCGTGGCCGCCATTACATCAGGATCAGAGGCATGAAAGCCACACGCAATATTGGCCATATCAATCCATGGCATCAGTGCGCTATCCATTCCCATCGTCCACGCACCAAAGCTTTCACCCATGTCTGCGTTTAGWTTCATCACTCCCTCGATTTCGCTGACTTTGCTTTACCTTAAGGCTTTTTAACCCGCGGATAAACCAACAAAATCGTCAGGATGTTAGTCTTGTGTCGCGCTTGCCGGGCGTTGACGGTAAAAAACGTGCTGACCGATAGCTTAATCTCTCTGATATCGCCCATTCGAGAACGGCGAAAAGCACTCTTGAACGCCCCTGATTATTTGTCTGACGTCCTAAAAGATGGGCAGAAAAAGGCGCGTATACAGACAGACCAAACATGCCAGAACGTTAAGCGTTCGTTGGGCCTGCTTGTGGGATAAAGAGGTAAGAGGAGTGAGTGAAAAATAGCTTTTATTTACTTACCAGTGATGAATCAGGTAGTTATCTCAATTTCTTATGCATAATAAGTTGGACAGATGTGATGGATTGCAGGATGTTTCCCAATCCACATCAAATAAAAGGGCTTTTTGCGCGGCAAACGGAAAGGATATCTTCCATACTTTAGCGAAATCGAAACCATCATTAACACAAGGTATCCGGTATGTTGAAGTTAATGCTGCGCGGAAAGCTCTTAGTGCTTGCCATCGTACCCTTGGTATTATCTATTCTCGTTACGTTATTTATCACTACCTATTACGAGCGGGAGCTGGTCGACGAGAACATTGCCACTTTTCGAACCAAATTAATTGATGAGCGAAAAATGCAGCTTCGCGAAGCCACAGAAATTGCCGCGACTGTAGTAAAAAACGCACAGCAAGCGGACGGCGATGCCACGCAAAATGTTAAAGACGCACTTCGCGAAGTGACCTTTGGTAAGGCGGGCTACTTTTATATTTACGATCGTCAGGGAACCAATATCTTTCACGCGCTGAAACCTGAAGTCGAAGGACAATCGTTAATTAACCTTACTGATCCCAAAGGCAACAAAATTATTGTGGGTCTGCTCGAAGCGGCGCAAAACGGTGATGGCACCTTCACCTACCTCTATCAAAAGCCGGGTACCGATGAACTGATCGAAAAAATTGGCTATGCCGATATGGTCAACAACGGCCAATGGATGTTGGGAACGGGGGCGTACATTGACGACATTGAGGCACGTATTACCGATTTCCGTGAAAATGCAGAAGAGGCTTTAGCGGCACAAACTGCGCGAATGATCATTGCGGGCATTCTTATTTTGATCATTACGTTCGTTGCCGTCGCCTTTATTGCCCAACGGATGTCAACGCCGGTGAAAGAAATGCTGGACAACCTCAATGATATTGCCGACGGTGATGGCGACCTGACCCAGCGCCTGAAAATTAAAGGCAGTGACGAGATTGCTCTGCTTGGGGATGCGTTCAACCGCTTTATCGATAAGCTGCAAACCACCATACGTAGCGTGGTGGATGTCACGGAAAAAGTGAGCCACACCGCACGCACGATTGACGAGCAAACCCAGATGGTTGCCACGCAATTACAGACTCACGATAACGAGACTGAGCAAGTGGTCACCGCTGTTACCCAGATGAGCTCGGCTGCGCAGGAGGTGTCTCAGAACGCCACCCAAGTGGCTGATTCCACCAGTGCTGCTACTGACGATGCGCGTCACGCCCAAGAGAAAGTGCAATTCTCGATCACATCGATGCAAGCGCTGGTCGAGCAAATGAATACCTCGAGTACACATGTGGATTCGCTGAATGAGCAGTCTCATAAAATTACTGGCGTGCTTTCTGTGATTGGCGATATTGCTGAACAAACCAACTTGCTGGCGCTAAACGCTGCCATTGAGGCCGCACGTGCAGGCGAACAGGGTCGCGGCTTTGCGGTGGTCGCTGATGAAGTGAGAACCCTTGCAAGCCGCACGCAAAAGAGCACTCACGAAATTCGCGAAATGCTGGATGAGCTACAGTCGTACGTCAATCAGGCTGTAGAGGGGATGAAGCAAAGTAACGACACCTGCCAGCAAACCTCGGAGGCATCCAACGAAATTGGTAGCGGCATTGATTCGGTGAGCAATGCCATTACCCAAATCAATGACATGACCAGCTACATTGCCTCGGCCGCCTCGGAGCAAACCACGGTGACCGAAGACATTCACCGTAATCTGGTATCGATTCGCGACATTGTGAGCCAGCTACTTAACGCCAGTAATGACTCGGCACAAGCGGCGACTGACTTGAATCAGACAGGCGAAGAGCTCAAACGACTAGTGAGCCAGTTTAAAGTCTAACCGGCAACACCAGATGAAAGAGGCGCTGGTGAGCAGCGCCTCTTTCATGTTCCGTCCTCAGACTTATCTTTCTACTTCTGGCAGTGCGCGCGCCATCAATGCACCCAGTAGACCCAACGCCGATAACACTGCAATCACTACCATTAATCCCCACTGGCTCAACCATGCCGTGACGCCGCCCATAAATAAGAGCACGAAACCAATCAAGGTGTTGCTAACTGAGACATAATCGGTGCGCTGATTGCCCTCGGCCATATTCACGATGTAGGTTTTACGCCCAAGGCGCACGCCCTCGTGAGCAATGGTCAGGACAAAATAGACGCCAGGTAACACCCACGCCAATGAGAACAGCGTCGGGTACCACTGACTAATACTGACCACCACCAGCCCTAGTACCGCCGTGACCACGGCGGCGATCATCATCACTTGGCGGCTAGAATGATCGGCAAAAAGTCCCCAAAAAGGTGCAGAAATGAGGCTCGCAACGCCGCTAATCGCGACAAAGCTTGCAGTGGTAATCGCCAGCGCTTGGCTATGCTGACTGGCTAACAGTACATAATAAGGCGCAGATAGGGCCGAGCAGAGTAACAGTGAACGCGTGATCACAAAATGGCGCAGGCGTCTATCATCCACCAATAAACGCAGTTTAGAAAGTGCATGCGTCAGCGCATTGGCTCCGCCTTCTGTGGCCCCTTCGTATTCATCCACCTGGCTGTAGAGCGCCGCTGCCACCCACCAGAGCGCAGCACCGAATGCTAGTAGCGCACAGTACACCCAAACATGTTGCTGATCAGAAACACTGAACAATCCAACACCGGCGGCAATCGTCACCGCCCCCGCCAAGCTTGACGACCATCCATTCAAGCGTCCTCGTTGCGGCTTAGGAATGGTTTTCCCTAACACATCTTTGGAGGCAACTGAGCACAGCCCTCGCGCCAGACTAAATACCACCAGCAAGCCAACAATGCTCCAGCCAGCTACTTGACCGGTTAAAAGCAACGCGGCGATCGCCATTGCTAAGATACACGCCCCTTGAATGACAGAGCCCGCCACCCATGCCCACTTACGTACCGCGAATTGGCGGACATAACCGGCGATACCTAACTGAGGCACTAACGAACCCGCCTCTCGGATTGGCACCAATAAGCCAATTAACGCTAACGGGGCGCCCACTGCGGTGAGCAGCGCTGGCAAGACAATTTTCGGGTTAGACACCGCGTCGCCAATTTTGGTGAGTCCTTGGCTAACGATGATGCGGAAAAAATTGCCCGGAACCTCACGACACGCACTGCCATCAATGTCTTTACAGGCACGCGCATCTTCTTCATTAAAAAGTTTTTGGTGTAAGTCATCCGCGAGTTTGTGCACACTTGCTCCCCATCTTTTTGTTTTTTAGTCTGGCCTTATTGGCAAGGCACCGCAAAATCAATGTGATAGTGTTCATCATGGCGAACCCAAGACCGCCGCGTTGAAAACTGAATATGTTGCTTTAAATACTGTATCCCCTACGTATCGTACTGGCGATTAATCAGCATGGTCTGCCTGCCAGCTGGGTTTCGATATCGCGTATAAGACATGCTTTGCGAGCGGATGATCTGCTGCCAAATGAGGATGAGAAAAGGTAAAGGGAGCAGCCGGTGTCATCCCGAGTTTTTTCATCACCGCTTGTGAGGGCAGATTACTCTCGGTGGTAAATGCGTAAATCGCCGGGAGATCAACGTCCTCAAAGCCGATGGCAAGTGCTTCTTGTGCCGCTTCAGTGGCATAGCCTCGCCCCCAATGTGCCGACGCTAAACGCCAACCAATTTCAACAAACGGCTGATGGCCGAGGTCGAAGGTGGGCCGGTTTAACCCCACAAAGCCAATGAATTCCCGTGTCTCCGTCAGTTCTACTGCCCAAAATCCGAACCCATTATCCGCCAGCTTGGATTGAATATGCGCCGCCATCGCATCACTTTGGGCGCGTGAGAGCACGCTGGGAAAATAGCGCATAACGCCTGGGTCTTGATTGAGTGCCGCAAAAGGGGCCAAATCGGACGCTTGCCATGCGCGTAGCGTCAGTCGCGCCGTTGAATACATCACCAATACCGTTCTTCGTTAAGGATCACACTGCACACCGCCGACCCCGTTACTGCAAATCTCTATGGCGCAAGCGCGTGAGCCAATATTCACGATAGCGAAAATAGCAATAGGTCGAGGCAAACAGGAAAAATAAATACGAAAGCGAAAAGACCAAAGGCGAGGTGATCAAGGCATGTTTTAACCCGAGCAATACACCCGCGGCCGTCACGGCAATTTTAGCGACCACCCCGAGCAACAACAAAAATAAAGCAAACTGCGGGTAATGGCTGCTACGAAACRTGATCCAATAGCAAGCCCCCACCGCTGTACTGGCGACGCCCAAGCCAAGAAGATAAGAATGGAAATGCTCACCCGCCAACAATCCACCTAGAATGCTAAGCACAATAATCACAATAAACGTCATGAGTTCCCACCTTTTTTCTCAGTATGGCACTGACGCAAACCGCCAAAAACAAGCCTCTTAAGAGAGTGCGACCTTGCTTGCAGGCTCTATGCACGCGGTTGAAATCGACGACTGGACGTTTGCTATCAAAGCACCATAGCGGTGATTAAGCGCGTCGACAGTGACGATCTGCCCTTGCCGGCGGATACTCACTTTAGTGCCCAAATCCACCCCTGTGAAACGCATCTGCTCATCACCGCCACTCACAAAGTGGAAGCAGTCAATCGCCAAGTCAACGAGCCGAAAGTCTCGGCGACGACAGTTCAATCGTGCTACCCAACGTTTCGCCGATAGAACTTGCGCGGGAGACAAGGCGCGCACTGCAAACTGCCAGCCTTCACTCTCGCCATAAAAATCCATCGGAAAATGCCGCTTAAATTTCTTCTTATCGTAGTAAGATTTCATTACATTATTTTCATTTTATTCGCCATGGACTGGCACGCGAGTCTACACAGCTATGATGCCGTATAAGCTTTCGCTTGCCCAATAAAATTTATGTGTCAAGCAGCGGCAATCTAAACCAATGACAGACAATGATAAATCTACCGCAATCAAGCGTATACATATGCGCTATCCTTAACACAGATGGCAAATGGAGAGGAGCCTTCCCTACATGTGTAGAAGACTGGTTTTGTGGTGTGTTGTTTCTGTATACATGCTGTTCAGTATCCACGCTCACGCTGAACAGGCCCAGCCGCGTGTATTATTTATTAACCCTGGTTATGCAACGGAAAGCTTCTGGCAGGACGTGGATGAATATGCCAATGCCGCAGCCTCTGCATTGAATGTGGATCTAACAATTCGTCACGCCGATCGCAATCACTTCGCGGTGCGTCAAATCCTAGCCGCTACCTTGAGTAAACCGACCCACCCTGATTACATTATTATTGTGAATGAAAAGCTGGCGGCCAAAAACCTACTCCCCATACTGAGCAAATATCCCATTTATGTGCAACTTATCTTGAATGATGTCGATCAGCAGACCAAAACTCAACTCTATCAAGATCCACATTGGCAACAATACCTATTGCCAAGCATCATTCCCAATAATCATGCGATAGGCTATGCGATCGCCGAAGCCATGGTGCAAGCAGGCGATAATGCCCCTGGCGAAGCCGTCATGATTTCAGGTGATCTCACCACCCCCGCATCCGTAAAACGCGAAGCAGGCGGCAAACGCTTTTTCGTTGAACGCTCAGACATTACGTTACATCAAGTCGTTCATGGTCAGTGGGATGAGTCCATCAGCCAAGAGCAAATGCATACCTTATTGCAACGCTATCCCAATATACGCTACGTGTGGACGGCTAACGACCATATGGCTTTTGGTGCGATGAAAGCCGCACGACAAGCGGGAAAAACGCCTGGCGATGACATCTATTTTGCCACGGTCAATACCTCCGAGCGGGTGCTTTCTTTGCGAGAAAAAGGCGACATTTCCGCTCTTGGGGGCGGGCACTTTAAAGCCGCTGGCCTTGCATTGAGCCGTATTTACGCTCACGATAAAGGTTGGTCGTTACCACAGCAATGCACTGGACAGTTATTTCACTTAATTGAACCTGGCTCCGCTTTTTTCCTACAGTTGCGCGAGCAGGCGTGGGATCAAATCTCGTTTTTGAACATGGCGAAAGGGATTGAAAGCCATTGTCATTCAACCACAACGAAAATGGATAACTAAGTGATAAAACGCGATGTAAACTTACGCGGTCTTCAAGCGCGCGTCGCCTTCGTTGTGCTCGCGATCAGCTTACTTTTTGCGGTAGGGAGTACACTAACGCAGATGTACATCAACTACCAACGCACACTTGCTGCTACCACGCAGCTGGTAGAGAGCCGGAGCCATAACTCGGCTCGCGTGATTAGCCACGCATTGTGGGTCGTTGATTTAGAGCTTGTACGCCGCAGTGTAAAGGGGTTATCGATGCTCCCCACCATTTGTCGCGTTGAGGTAAAAGGTTTTGATGGCACACATATCACTGAAGTCAATCGTAGCAGTGAGGATTGTGACGCCAATCATCAGTCGTTGTTGAGCGTTCAAGGGAGCAATATTGGCACCCTGAACATTGTGCTCGATCGCAGTGCGATTAAACGCGATGCCTTCACGGGCACCGTGCCTGTCGCTATCGTCCATTTTACTGAAACCTTGCTCATTACTCTGCTCATTCTGTGGGTCATCCACCGGATGTGCTCGCGCCCCCTCCAACAACTATCAAATACGCTAGATTACTACCAAACTGACAAGACCAACCAAACGAGTGTGCCACTCTCGTTGATTCAACGTAATGACGAAATAGGCAAAGTGTCTCGCTCAATCAATGCGATGCAATCGCGTATCAGAGACGACTTTCTACAAAAACGCGTGACAGAGCGTGAACTTCGCCAACATCAAACTTTATTGAAAGAGCAAGTTGAGCAACGCACCAAGGCACTCAATTGGCAATCAAACGCTAGCTCGTTACTCGCTGATATTTCAATTCAATTCTTACGCGCAGACTCGCAATATATTACCGAAGACGTAGAGAAAATTTTTCCAGATATGGTGTCATTACTCGGCGTTGAGGCCATTGGTTGGTATGCCTTTGACGCATTCCGCGCTGAACGCCGTTGTTATTGGCCACAAGAGATTGATTTTGCGCCCCAGACCGTCGATTTAAGCGATATGCATATGATAAAACGGTGGCTGGCTGATACCGACGCACTGGTCGTGCCCCATGTCGGCCAACTCGGCGATGATGCAACTAACGAGCGCTCTTGGTTGCGCCAACGGCATATTTTATCGTTTGCCGCTTTTCCGCTAACCGACGGTAGAAAAAGCTTTGGGATGATTACAGTGGCGAATCGCCGTTTACCCTTCATCTGGGATAATAATAAAACGTTGCTTTTAAAACGTTTCGCTACTGCCATTAGTGAAGTCATGATCCGCGAGCGGAACCATTACGCCATGGAAGAGCTGCAAGAAGAGCTGATTGTCGCCAATGAAAAGTTGAAAGTCCAAGCAGAAACCGATGATCTAACTCGATTAAGTAATCGAAGACCGTTCAAGCGTGAGCTAAAAAATCATATCCAACATGGCATCGCCAGCCGATTACCTGTCGCCGTCATGATGATCGACGTCGATCACTTTAAAGCATATAACGATGAATATGGTCACCTAAAAGGCGATGACGTTCTCACCCGAATCGCGCGCGTGCTACTCACACAAACCGAGCGCTATCAAGGATCGGTTGCCCGGTTTGGAGGCGAAGAATTTGCGATTACGCTGTCCACACGCTATGCCGCCAAGTTAACTCAACTGGCCGAGACCATTCGCGCTGAAATTGCCAAGCTTGATATCGAGCATAAGAAAAACCCAGATGGTGACAGAATCACTGTCAGCATCGGTGGCATTATCACCCTACCGACTCGTGAGACCACTGACTCTTACCTGCTTGAGATGGCTGACCAACGTCTCTACCAAGCCAAAGAGGAAGGTCGCGACCAAACTAGGATCCTTGACCAAACAGCGGAAAAATAGCGAGCTTGCTCACGCCCTACTGTCAATGCCACACGTGAGTCATGACAGTCCGATGACGGTATGCTACAACCCTCGTCAGCGATATGTCGGCCACCTGCCTAAGCGGGTGCCGCCTCATTATCCGGATAATAAAATGTCACTGACCCAAGCAGCAGCGCTTCACACGCTGTAGACGCAGAAAAGGAAGCCCTATGAAAGTCGTCTTTGTCCGTCACGGAAAAACCGATTACTCATTGGCCGACGCTCGCCAAATGAGCCAACTGGAAAAAGACTATGCGCCACTCCAACGTGCGTGTATTCCGGCCATTCAATCGCTAGCCCATCACCCGAGTATACAACAAGCGGATATCATCCTCTCCTCGCCCTACACACGCGCCTTACAAACAGCAGAAATCCTCAACCGTCAATTGCAAAAAGAACTGTTTGTCGAGCAYGATCTCCGCGAGTGGCAAGCGGATGTCAAAGGGAGCTATATCCCCCTTTCAGAACGTGATAGACGCTGGCTTGAGTATCGCGAGCTGTTTGCCAATGGAAATGAAGTGACCAATGCAGGTTATGAGTCCGCGACCGCGTTATATCGCCGGGTGACATCTGTGCTCGACACCTATCAAGACTACAATACGATTGCGGTTATCGCGCATTTTAACGTGAYTGAGAGCTTAGTAGGTTATCGTGAGCAGGGGATTGAGTATGGAGAAGTGATTGAGGTCGACTACCAACCCAACCTCTAACGTCTCCCCCCTTCTTGGGCGAGGCTTGACGCGCTAAAAAGGTAAAAATCGCGTACCTCGATGCAATGACTTTACCGATAATTATAAAAGGGACGCAATAGGCGTCCCTTCTCGTCTTACTACGACTCGACCAAAGCCATTACTCTGTCAAGCCATTGTTATTAATCACATTTTTATACCAGTAAAAGCTCTTTTTACGATGACGAGAAAAGTCACCACTGCCGTCATCGTGACGGTCAACGTAGATGAAACCATAGCGCTTGCGGTATTCGCCCGTGGTAAAGGACACGCAATCGAGACAACCCCATGGCGTGTAACCAATCACCTCAACGCCATCTTGCCAAATGGCCTCTCCGAGTGCCTCGATATGTTGTGACAAATAGCTAATGCGATAATCATCATTGATTTCCCCTGAGGTTTCACGCTTATCTGTCGCGCCCAGCCCATTCTCCACCACAAAAATCGGTTTTTCGTAACGCTCATACAGTTCAGAAAGCGCAAAACGTAGACCTTTGGGATCAATTTGCCACCCCCAGTCAGAAGCGGGTAGATACGGATTCAATCGGCTTGCGCTAAACAAAGCATTTTCATCTTCTTCTGGCGGGTTGGCATCGACGATATTGGTCATGTAGTAGCTAATCGCCAAAAAGTCCGCACAGCCGTTTTTAAGAATCGTCGCATCCTCTTGATGCATGTTGACCTCAATCCCTTTGCTGGCCCATTGCGGCCAAATATAGTGGGGGTAGTGGCCTCGCAATTGCACATCGCTGCATAAATATTTGTCACGCATCGCTTGCTGTGACGCCAGCATATCATCAGGGTGACAACTTGCCGGATACAACGGCATCATGTGGATCATACTACCCACTTTGAAATCAGAATTAATCACATGCCCCAGAGACACCACTTTGGCACTGGCGACGAATTGGTGATGTAGCACCTGATAAAGCACCTGCTCGGGATGATCGTGCTCGGTAAATACCACACCTGAATTACAATAGCCAAATAGCGGATAATCCCAGTTGAGCTGGTTGTTGATCTCGTTAAAGGTAATCCAATAAGTCACTTTGTCGCGATAGCGCGTCATTACTGTTTCGCAAAAACGCACGAAAAACTCAATCACATCTCGATGCGCCCAGCCTCCGTATTGCGTCACCAAATGCTGGGGCATCTCAAAATGAGAAAGCGTAATGACAGGTTCAATCCCCTTCTCTAATAGGTAGTCAATAAGGTCATCATAAAAGGCAAGGCCCGCTTCATTTGGCGTAAGCTCATCACCATGAGGAAATATTCTCGACCACGCAATAGACGTGCGAAAGCACTTAAAGCCCATTTCCGCAAAGAGATCAATATCGTCACGGTAGCGGTGATAAAAATCCACAGCATTATGGTTTGGATAGGCTTGATGTTCTTCCACACGCTGGGTCATTTTGCGCGGGATACCATGGGCACCTTTGGTCAGCACATCCACAATGCTGACGCCTTTACCGTCGCAATCCCATCCTCCCTCAACTTGGTGAGCCGCCACCGCGCCACCCCATAAAAAATGCTCAGGARATACCGTTTTCATTGTTCACCTCTTTGTATCGTCTTCCGCTAGGCTAATGATTTCCACTCAGCTGAAGTGTGAACTGACTCGAAAAAGCATAGGAACACCACGGTCAAATCAGCAACCACATGAATAGAAAAACAGATATAACGAAAAATTATGCTATTAACCTATCGAGTAGTTAGTGCTAAGCTGTCTCAATAGGCAAGTCCATGCGATTATTCTTCACTTATCAGGAGCTTTCATGAGTCGGTTTAGTAACGTTGCTATTGTTGGTGGCACCCATGGTAACGAATTTAGCGGTGTTTACGCACTGAAACAGTGGCAATCCAACCCAGCAATCACAGCCCGCGATAGTTTTTCCACCGAACATGTGTTTGCGAATCCCTCTGCTTATAGCGCCAACAAACGCTATCTAGACTGCGATCTTAACCGTCAATTCGATCCTAAACTGCTGGCTGACTACAGCTTGGCAAACTACGAGCAAAGTCGCGCTAAAGCCCTCAACCAACAATTAGGCCCTAAAGGGGATCCGCGCGTCGATTTTATTATCGACCTGCATAACACCACCAGCAACATGGGACCCACACTGATACTCTTGACACTTGATACGTTCAATAAGCAGCTCGCCGCTTATATTAGTGAGCGTATGCCCGATGCCATCATCTTAGTCGAAGATCATATTGAACCTATTCAGCATGCATTTTTATGCTCGATCGGTAAACAAGGGGTGATCGTTGAGGTAGGCCCACAGCCCCAATCGGTACTGCGTCATGATGTAATGGAATCGATGCAAGAAATGACAACACACATTTTGGACTTCGTGCATCTGTTTAATATTGATAAGGTGCCAGCACTGCCTAAAAACGTCACCGCCTACCGTTACAAAGAGACACTGCATTTACCACAAAATGAGCATGGGGAACGTATTGGTATGGTGCACCAACACGTTCAAGACAAAGACTTTCAGCCGATAAAGCCCGGTGACCCACTGTTTATGTGTTTTGATGGCAAAGAATTAACATGGCAAGGCGACTACACGGCCTATCCGCACTTCATTAATGAAGCAGCGTATTACGACAACAATATTGCGATGTCGATGGCTAACGTATTTACCTTCACAGTATAACCTGTTTCTCCGCCTAATCTCCTCAGCGAGCGCGAGCTGCTGGGATTTGTACTACGCTTAGTCTAAGCCAAATAGACGTACAGAGCCCAGCAGTGAATCAGCCCATTGACCAGTACAAGCATATTGTCACATTACTGCCCTCGCTTTTTCGCCATCTCGATACGGCGGTTGTTATTGCTGACACAAATCGCCGTATACAACTATTAAACCCCGAAGCAGAAGCCCTATTTGGTTGCAGCCTAGCGGATGTAAAAGGCGCTAGCACGCGCATCCTATACGCCGAACAAGAAGACTTTACTGCGACGGGCAAAGATCGTTTTAACACCCACTCAGTTCACGCATACTACGATGCTTATGTGGTGAGATATAAAACCGCCGATGGCCATGTGTTTTTGGGCGAAACACATGGTGGGCCAGTGTGCGATGAGCAACAAGTTGTCGCCATGTATGTGGCTTTTATTCAAGACATTAGCACCCGCGTCGAAGTAGAATCCGCGCTCAACCAGCTACACTCAATCACGTCAGCACGCAATTTGGATTTTTGCCGGCGCGTAGAGCGCATTCTCTCACTCGGTTGTAAACACTTTAATTTGCCTATCGGTATACTCAGCCAAATTCATGGCCAGCGTTATACCGTTCAATACGCGCAGCATCCTGATGACGCCCTGCAGCCTGGGCAATCATTTGACTTGAAAGAAACCTACTGTTGTCACGTCTATGAGGCCAATGAGGCGCAAGGTTTCCACCATGTTTCGCAAAGCGATCTCAAAGCCCACCCCTGCTACGAACACTTTGGCCTCGAAGCGTATATCGGTGCGCCCATTTTTATTGATGGCGAGCGCTATGGCACGTTAAATTTTTCAAGCCCAGAGCCCACTCGCCCCTTTGTCTCACAAGACTACGAACTGGTACGACTCTTTGCTGAATGGGTCGGCCACGAGCTGGCGCGTCTGCGAGATTGGGAAGCACTCGAACAAGCGCAACAATTGCTCGAGATACAAGCAAATACTGACTCGTTGACGCAACTTTATAACCGCCACTATCTCAACAACGCACTCGTTCAGGAATTGGCACGCTGCAAACGGTACAACAACCCCTTGACGCTGGCGATCGTCGACTTCGATAATTTCAAACGCTTAAATGACACCTATGGTCATCGAGCAGGCGATATCGCCTTACAACGCTTTGGCAATATTGTACGGGAAGAATCACGGACCAATGACATATACGGCCGCTGGGGCGGAGAAGAGTTTCTCTGCTTGCTTCCTGAAACAGATTTAAGTGGTGCGGAAGTTGTACTAAAACGTTTGGTGGAGCGCGTACATGGTGAAGAAATTCACGTCGACGGACAAACCATACGCTGTACCATCAGTATCGGTTATACGGGCTTCTCGGCAGGTGATACACAAGACAGCATCATTCAACGTGCCGATACCGCGCTCTATCTCGCCAAAGAAAACGGCCGCAACCGAATCGAGAAGCAATGATTCATCCTCGCTGTTTGCGTGCCCAGTGGATGTAGTCTTGGATCACAGGCTCAGCAAGTAAAAGGTCGAGAGTGTGTAATGCGCGACCCAGGTGTTTTTCACTGAATTGGCGATGAATAAAAGCATGGCAAGGCCGGCATACCCAAATACCGTGCTCACGCATGTAAGGTCGGGAAAAACGTTTAGTGAACCATTTGTTGTTGTGACAAGTTTTGGGGATCAAGTGATGGAAGGTCAGCGGCCTTAGATGCTGACACAGTGCACAGGGCGTTGAAGAAGGCGGAGAGGCAGGCATACAGGTAATAATACGTAAAAAGAAGGTCGCACCGATAACTGCGACCCTCATAACCAGTATCTGGTTCAATTACGCGAAGTTGTCACGCAAGTATTCAATAATGTCGTCCGATTCGTACATCCACTGAGTTTCGCCGCCTTGGTCAATACGCAGACAAGGCACCATGCCTTTGCCGCCTTCGGCCTGTAGGCGTTGCCACTCTTCGGCGTTAGCGTTCATATCCACCAGCGGAATATCTAACTTAAGCTCTGTCATGACTGCACGCACTTTATGGCAAAATGGGCAGTGCTCTTTGTGATACAAGCTTAGTCCGTTCAAATCAGCCATTATGTTTCCTTTTAGGTCATCAGGGCGGCTCTTCAAATACCACCAACTGTGTGAATTCACTCTACGTAATGATGGCATTAAACTTGGTCCCAACGCTAGTCGTTAGCCTGTTTTATTGGCACTACATGAGCAACTAAGAGCTAAATGACAATTAATCTATCACCTCAAGGTATATTGCTCATCACTCAAACGCTGGATAATGTGTTGCGATAACAAAGACAGTCAATCGCTTCACCAGCCACGTGTGCCATGTTGAATTTTTTATCGTATAGGTTAAACCCGTTCCGCTCCAATACTGTTTGCGATGCCATGTTGGTCGTAGACGCCATGGCGTTAAGTGTCACAAGTCCGTATTCGCGCGCGATCTCTAACGCATACTTTACCGCTCGAGAGGCAACTCCTTTCCCGGTGTGTTGCTCTGCAATGCGATACCCTAACGAACCTGATGCAGATACTGTATCAATTTGGCTGATATTAACCCGTCCCAAAAGCTGGCCCCCGGCATCCGTGATCAACATAGGTACGTGTTGTCCTTTCTGATGTAAGGCAAGTAATTCGCAGATGTGATCATACACGCCTGCTCGGCGGTAAAACGCCTCACCGCGCGATTCAATATAGGTTTCAAAATAAGCACGATTTTGTTGTTCAAACTGGAACACCAAGTCCGTATCAGCGAGGGTAAGGGGGCGGATCAGCAGCTGCATAACACGACCAAATTAATCCGGCCCATGTTCAAACTGTTTTAATGCCTCATTAGGCGTATGCCATGGTGCCTTCGACGCCGTGTGAATATGAAAATTTGGCGCCGATTGTGGAGCGGTATCCAAAATTCCCAGACGAATATTGAACACCCCCTTATTGATTTTATGAGAGAAAAGGCTCGACCCACATTGCCCACAAAAAGCAAGCACCGTTTCTGCGCTCTTCTCATAATAACGAATATGCGTTTGGCCAGCCGTGACCGAGACTTTGTCTGCCTCTATGCCGCCGACTGATGAATAGTCTGAACCAGTAAACTTTCGACATTCAGAGCAATGGCAGTTCCCCATATAAAGGAAAGTGTCAGGTAATGTAAGACGGACACCACCGCATAGGCAACGAGCAGAGAGTGTGGACATGAGCATACCTCTATCTAAAATATCAGACTTTATTGTCTACGCCTGTCTAGCAAAACACAATTAAAATGTTGCATTTCATAGGCATAGCTATCTGTTCATTTTCGCCATTGATGTTTGCCACTTTCGCCCATTTTCTATTTACAGTGTAAATTTATTGACAACGCGTCGACCTAACGAGACGCCTGACGAACAAATGCTCACAATCCTGACGCACTCCTGAAAATATAGTGACATTGATCACATAAATTATTGCAGTTTGATGAAGCCCGCCGTACTATCGACCCAAATGACATTTTTGGGACAAGGGTCACACATAGGGTGATGACACCTGCTACGGACGGGCAGATCGTTTTATCGAATTGAGGATAATATGACATTACCACGATCTTCATGTGCTGCACGTACGGTACTTAAAGGCGCCGGACAATTTTTTGCAATCGCCCTTTACTTCGCAGGTATTGCAGGCATTGTTCATTACAGTGTCGCGTCGCACAACGTTGCTTCCGAATCATCATTGATTGAGCTTTCCCAACTGGGGCTGCTCGCCGCGACGGTATTTGCGTTTCGTCGTGTGGCTAAGTTCAGTCAGTCCCTTCACCACGCTGCCGGGCTTATGAGTGCCTTTTTCTTGGTATTAATGATCCGAGAACTGGATGCCACACTTGATGTGGTGATGCATGGTTTTTGGAAAGTACCGGCACTCATTGTAACGGGGCTCGCCATTTGGCCCGCTTTGAAACACTGGCGAGAGACCCTCACTAGCCTTGCGCAAGCAGTTCATTCAAGGCACAGCACGGTTTTAATGATCGCATTAGCGCTGTTACTCGTGTATTCGCGTTTGTTTGGTATGGGCGAGTTATGGGAACAAGCGATGGGCGCCAACTACGTACGAGATGTGAAAAATATTGCGGAAGAAAGTACTGAGTTAGTCGCTTATTCACTCATTTGGCTTTCGGCTCTCGGGTATCTTGTTGAGGCAAAGAAGTTGAGTTTCGTACCAAAAACTCGGCCAAGCTCAACGACAATCGAAAGTGATATCTCAGTCTAATCACCCTCTTCCCCAAATACTTATCTTGTTTTGACGTCGCCAGTGGGCGACGTCGCGGCTTAATGCTAAGATTGAAACAAATAGCATAGGAAGCCGAAAGCATGATGAGAACATTTGCGGTTTTTATTCTCCTTATGAGTGTCTTCGCTCACGCCAATACAGAGGATAAACCAAAAACCGAACAGCTGGTGACGGGAAAGAACGAGGCTATTTGCAAATCGACGTTTGGACAAGAAATGATGAGCCAACAAATGACATTTAGCAATCAAGCTAACGCGCAAGACGTTAGACGCATTGCTGAGCGTAAAATTGCGGCAGCCCGAAAAACGTTCGCCAACACAGGCAGCTATTGCGATGCAGCCCAAGTACTGATGAACTTTGAGCCTGAGTCCCTCTCTGGCCAGGATGGCGATGCGCAATTTAAAGAGCAATAATGTACAGTCGACCATTGGCTTAAATACTTTTACCGGACATTAACGATACTAAGCGGCCGTAATCGACGTACACTTTTCCTCCTCCCGCCTGGGCTGTGATACACTCCTGCCACTGATCAATAAGGGCTCGAATAATGAAGAAAATACTATTCGTTGTTGCGCTTGCCGCGACACTCAGTGGCTGTGATAACGATGAAGTTGGCGACGTAAGCCTGGGGATGTTTACCATGAAAGACATCAAGCTTAACCATCTCGTCGATCCTGTGGTAAGCGGAGTGACGTGCCATGTTGCGTCTGTCGAAGCGGACTTAAGCTTTTCTGATCCCAGTGATAGCGCTATCTCTTGTCGTCAAACTGGGGAGATTACGCCCGAGATGATTGCCAATATCGATAAAAGCGCATCGGGCGAAGTGGTATTTAGAAAATCGRAAAGTATCTTCTTCAAGTCGATGAAGATTCGTCGGATTTTCGATGTGAAAAATCAGACCTTGATGTATCTCTCTTACTCAACCAAAGAAACATCTGGCAGCTTTAAGCATAGCTTGTCCACGGTTCCTCTTTGGGGCACCAAAGCGTACCAGTCACAACCACAACAATAATCACCGCCACGCCTGCAGGCGACATTTAAACGAGAACTCGATGAACAAAGTCGAAACACAGATGAATACGTGGCTAGATGAGGTGGTGATTGGACTAAATCTTTGCCCTTTCGCCGCTAAGCCCCGTCGCAAACAACAAATTCAGCTCACTGTGTGCGACGCTCAGGATGATACCGAGATTTTAACTGCGATTTATCAGGCTTTAGTCCATCTTGATCACACCGAGCCTGCCATCACTGATACCACGGTGGTCGTGGTGCCCAACGCGCTCGCTGACTTTGATCACTACCTCGACGTGGTCGATGCTACCGAGGCGATGATTGACCACTACCAGTGGCGGGGAGTTTTCCAAGTCGCCAGTTTTCATCCCGACTATTGTTTTGAAGGGTGCGCGCCAGAAGATAGCGAGAACTTGACCAATCGCTCTCCCTATCCATGCTTTCACTTGATTCGTGAAGCCAGCATGTCACGCGCGCTGGCGCATTATGGCCAAGATCCAGAACAGATCCCCGCACGCAATATTGCGCGTGTTTCAGCACTCACCCATGAAGAGCGTCAAGCACTCTTTCCTTGGATAAAAGCCTCATCAGACTGAACCACTACTTGGGGTTGGGAAAGGTGCTGCCCCTCAAGCGACAAGGATAAAAGATCGCCGTTTTCCAGCACACCGACCCCTTCGGGGGTACCCGTTAGCACAATGTCGCCTGGGTTCAACCAGAATGTYTGGCTTATATGCTGAATAAGCGYGATCACAGRCATTAACATRSTCGCGCTATTTCCCTGCTGCCGCCTCTCGCCATTGATGGACAATGTAAAGACGACCTCACGCCAATCATCAGGCACCGCGACAAAACGTCCAACCGCTGCGCTCCCCGCAAATGCTTTTGCCCGCTCCCAAGGCAGTCCTTTTTGTTTTAAGCGGCTTTGCGTTTCACGACGGGTCAAGTCCAGCGCCAGTGTCATTCCGCCCAAGGCGTCTTCAACGGCTTGCTTAGTGGCATGAAATAAAGGTTTGGTGATCAGCACCGCCAGCTCGGTTTCGTAATGAACGGGAGCGAATGACGCCACTATCGCTAGCTTGTCATCTAACGGTTGAATGGCACTCGGCGGTTTCATAAACAGCACCGGTTCGTCCGGAATAGGATTGTTAAGCTCCTGCGCATGGGCAGCATAATTCCGTCCCACACACACCACCTGTCCAACGGGCAAATCGATCGCCCCACCCTCGAACCATTGATGTTGATAACGCATCGTTTTCTTCCTTGCTAATGAAAAGTCGATCCCTGACTAATTTTGATAACGAAAAAGGCAAGAATGCAAGACACAGTTAGCATTTCCCGTGTCACTGACTTGTTGATTTTTCTATCTCGTCCAAGGATACAAAGAGAGATTGAAGGGAGCACCTATGCTGCAACATCCACTTGATTCCCCCATCCATTGTGTCATCTTTGACTGCGAAGGGACCTTGGTTGACTCCGAGAAGCTATCTCACCAAGCCTTGGTAGAAACCTTCTCTACATTTGGTGTGCGTATTGATCTGCAAGACTCGCTCGATCATTTTGAGGGCGGAAAACTGACCGATGTCCTCCAGCAAACCTGCGAACGAAACGGGGCACATATTCCTATTGATCAACTCGAGCCACGTTTTCGGCACTTGTGTCGCCAGTATTTCGAGGCTGAGTTAGCACCGGTAAAGGGCATTGAAACCGTCTTGCAGGCGCTTGAACAGCAAGGCATTGATGTTTGTGTGGCATCAAATAGCCCCGTAGAAAAAATGGCGCATGCTCTGCGACTCACCAAGCTGTTGCCCTACTTTGAGCATCGCCTATTCAGTGCCTTTGATACGAACAGCTGGAAGCCGGCCCCCGATCTGCTTCACTACGCCGCGATGAATATGGCCTGTCCTACCGGCCAATGTGTGTTCATCGATGACACCAACAAAGGTATCCAAGCGGGGATCAATGCCGAGATGCGTACTATCCACTTTAATCCCAACCCCAATGTACCCACAACGGCGCACCCTTTGGTGACCCGGTTATTTAAAAGTGAAGACTTACTCTCGTTTTTTCACAGAGCCAGCCTGAGTATCACGCGCTGAGCCACCACAGAGTGTCACCGCRTGTTGCCGCCACCACTCTGTATCAATGCGGATCGTCTGGCTCCCTTGGGCGGGCTGGATGCGCCACGCTCGCGTCACCGTTAACACGGGCGTACCCGCAGGCACGGCCAATACACTGGCACGCTCACTGTCTAACGCTTCCCACGCGCTCGACCAAGACACATCCGCGTTCGCTGGCGTATTTAACAACGTTGCCTGGTCACCGGTTTGCCAGACACTGGGGRAATAATCAGGATGGAGAAACGTACGCACAAAGCCAACAGGTAACTGCGCGATCTGAATCAGTCCCTCACCCTCAAACACCTGCGCAAAGGGAGGCAGTTGCATTTGATCACTCACCGCCGCTGACGCCATGGGCGTCTTTTGCGCCAACCAAGCAAATTGACCACCGTGTTGAGAGAAATCATGCTGCCAATCGACGAGTTGGCTGGGATCATACGCACAAGGGGTAGGCGCCACAAACCAGCCACGTCGCTCCCGCCGATATATGCGTCCCTCTGCCTCAAGCACCGCAAGTGCTTCACGCAAGGTGACACGGGTAGTGGAAAAGGTGTCTGCAAGCTGACGCTCACCCGGGAGTTTTTTGTCCGGCGCCAGTAAACCGCGATCAATTTGCGCTAATAATTGCTGGCGAATCGCCATAAATTGCATCATGAGCTGTCAGGCCTGCGTGATCTTTGTATCGCTAGTGTGATCTTTCTCAATTTGCTGTCAAAACCTGACCATTATGTCCAAGAAATAAACAGTGATTAAGATAGAATCGCCAGTCTACGCGGAATCGGAGCAAAGAACAAAAGATGCACCTAAAGAACACACTGAGACATTTCCCATTACAACTAAGCCGACGTCTTGTGTGTCTCACGCTTTTATGTTGGTTAGGTTTGTCAGGACATATCACGCCCAGTTATGCCAAAGATAATCAATTATCTGATTATTTTATTGAAACCTGGACCTCTGCCAACGGATTGCCCCATAACAGCATCAATGCCATCGCCCAAACTTCGGATGGCTATTTGTGGTTTGCCACTTGGGAGGGCGTGGCACGTTATAACGGTTTAGAGTTTGTGCGCTTTGACCGCGGCCCTGACACACAAATGCAAGACTCAGGCACGCGCGCCCTAGCGACCGGACCGAACAATCAACTTTATGCCGGCGGGGCGCGAGGCAGCTTAGTGATGCGCCAAGGCTTTTCGTGGCAGGGCCTTCCCACCGCTCCCAGCCTCATTAATGATGCGCTCCATGACCAAACAGGCGGCTTATGGCTCGCGGTTGAGGGAAAGGGG
>NZ_MUET01000051.1:0-23975 GCF_001995685.1 Salinivibrio sp. IB282
CACCCAGGTATCACGCGGGGGGGTCACTATCACCACAGTAAAAATGAAAAATTTTTAGTCCTCAAAGGTAAAGCTTTATTCAAATTTGAACATATTGGAACGGGCGAACGTCACGAGCTCCATACAGATGGAGACTTACCTCAAATTGTTCAAACAGTACCAGGTTCACCCAGGTATCACGCGGGGGGGTCACTATCACCACAGTAAAAATGAAAAATTTTTAGTCCTCAAAGGTAAAGCTTTATTCAAATTTGAACATATTGGAACGGGCGAACGTCACGAGCTCCATACAGATGGAGACTTACCTCAAATTGTTCAAACAGTACCAGGTTGGTCGCACGACATCACCAATATAGGTGATGATGAAATGATAGTGATGCTTTGGGCAAACGAAATATTCGATCGTGAGGCCCCCGATACAGTTGCTTATCCGTTATCTTAACCCGAGAGTAGTGAAGTGAAAAAACTCAAAGTAATGTCCGTTGTGGGCACTCGCCCTGAAATTATACGATTATCCCGCGTTCTTGCGAAGTTAGACGAGCACTGTGAACATACGTTAGTCCATACGGGTCAAAACTATGACTTTGAGCTGAATGAAGTTTTCTTTAATGATCTCGGCGTGCGTAAGCCTGATTACTTTCTCAATGCTGCCGGTAAGAGTGCGGCAGAAACCATTGGTCAAGTCATTATTAAAGTGGACCAAGTGCTTGAAGATGTTGACCCAGAGGCGATGTTAGTGTTGGGCGATACGAACTCGTGTATCTCAGCTATCCCTGCTAAACGGCGTAAAGTGCCGATTTTTCATATGGAGGCAGGTAATCGTTGCTTTGATCAGCGTGTCCCAGAGGAAACCAATCGTCGGATCGTTGACCATACTTCAGATATTAACCTGACTTATAGCACGATAGCACGTGACTATTTGCTTGCTGAAGGCTTGCCTGCTGATCGCGTGATCAAAACAGGTAGTCCAATGTTTGAAGTGTTAAACCACTACATGCCAAGAATTGATGCTTCAGACGTGCTATCACGCTTGCGATTATCGAAACGACAGTTTTTTGTTGTTAGTATTCATCGTGAGGAAAATGTGGACGCACCTAAACAGCTAGAAAAGTTAGCGGAAACACTTAATACCCTAGCAAATCACTACGACTTGCCAGTGATTGTTTCTACGCATCCACGTACTCGTAATCGCATTGAAGCGCGTGGGTTAGAATTCCATTCAAACATCCAGTTACTTAAACCATTAGGTTTTCATGATTATAACCACTTACAAAAGAACGCTAAAGCCGTTCTTTCTGATAGTGGAACGATTAACGAAGAATCATCGATTATGAACTTTCCTGCCCTAAACATGCGAGAAGCGCATGAACGACCAGAAGGAATGGAAGAAGCGTCGGTGATGATGGTTGGTCTAGATGTTGAGAGAGTTATGCAAGCACTACAAGTTCTTGAATCTCAACCTTCAGGTGAAGAGCGATTATTGCGCCAAGTTTATGATTATTCGATGCCAAATGTGTCAGAAAAGGTGGTACGGATTATCCACTCGTATACTGATTACGTTAAACGTGTTGTTTGGAAAAAGTACTAATGCGCTTAGCATTAATTATCGATGATTACTTGCCCCATAGCACTCGCGTTGGGGCAAAAATGTTTCATGAGCTCGCTTGTTATTATGTCAGATTGGGTCACCAAGTAACGGTGATAACGCCCTCTGAGGGACAGAAAAAAAGGCTAGTAAAAACGCAGTTAAATGGTGTGAATATTTGGTCTTTTTCCAGTGGTACGATAAAAGACACGACAAAGATTAAGCGAGCCATAAATGAAACCGTGCTTTCTTTCCGAGCTTGGCGAGCCATCTCTAGCGAGATAAAGCCTGAAACCTTTGATGGTATTATTTACTATTCTCCCTCTATATTTTGGGGTAAGCTCGTTGATAAAATAAAGTCGCGTTGTCAATGTAAAGCTTATTTAGTTCTACGTGACTTATTTCCTCAGTGGGCTGTTGATGCAGGCATCATTGGACAGGGCTCTTTGATTGAAAAGTATTTTCGGTTTTTTGAAAAGCAGTCTTATCGCCAAGCAGATAAAATTGGGTTGATGTCAGAGAAAAACCGACAGATTTTCAATGCCGCCACCAGTGATCAATATCAGACTGAAGTTCTCAGGAACTGGGCTGAACTAAAACCTCATACATTGATAAACCCAGACGATAGCGTCCGTAAAAAACTTAACTTGGAAGATAAAGTTATTTACTTCTATGGGGGGAATATTGGACACGCACAGGATATGGCGAATTTGATGCGTCTTGTCCGTTCAATGTCGGTTTATGAAAAAGCTCATTTTCTTTTTGTTGGGCAAGGAGATGAAGTTAATCTCGTTAACCACTTAGCTGAAAAATGGTCACTTAGTAACTTTACTTATCTTCCATCGGTTAATCAGCAAGAATTTAAGAACCTGCTGTGCGATATTGATGTTGGGCTTTTCTCTCTCTCAGCAAAGCATACTGCTCATAACTTTCCAGGTAAGCTTTTAGGTTATATGGTTCAATCTAAACCTATTTTGGGGAGCGTAAACCAAGGTAATGATCTGCTAGAAACCATCAATGAGAACCAAGCTGGCTACTTATCGATTAATGGTGAAGATAAGGAGTTATATCAAAACGCGTTGTCACTTTACCATAATGAGTTATTGAGGAAAGATGTAGGTAAAAGAGCTTACAGATTACTTGAAGATGAATTTTCCGTACAAGCAGCTGCGGGAGTAATTATCGATAATTTGAAATGAAAAGATGAAAGAATACAATGATGAAAGCTTTTCGGCGTTGTTTGATGATGCTGAGAAGTCAGAAAGAAAACGTGCTCACCTTAATTTGCATGCAAACTATGATGAGAAGGTGCAACGACTATTTATCGCTCTAGTAAAAGGGAGTTACGTTGCGCCGCACTATCATGAACTAGATCATCAATGGGAAATGTTCGTGGTAATTCATGGTATAGTTGAAGTAACGCTTTACGACGGTGATGGAAAAGTAAAGCAGAAGCTAGCCGCTGGTGATGGACAATCGGGAAAGGTAATTGAAATAAACCCAAGAGATATTCATAGCGTGGAATGTATTTCCGATAAAGCATTGCTTTTAGAGGTAAAGGAAGGGCCATTTGACCCTGAGAAAGCAAAGGTAATGTTTAGTCCAACTGAACCTTCATAGTTATGTTAGTTCAACTTACCTTGTAGTTAAAAGCCATGTACTCTGCTTCTTCAACAGACAATAAATTGATTAACAAATATTACCGCTTTTAGTTGCACATTGAGTTCAAGCTTATGTACCCAATAAACGGTAGAGCCGATTATTGAGCCGCAATGCCAAAATGATATTCGTCACTCACGACGTGAAAAAAGTTTTTTCACAAACGACGTCACCCGCCAAATATGCGTTACAAGTAGGAAGTAAAGCCCAAAGCAGGCTAAGAATGCAATCAACATAATGTATTCTGGGACTCGAGCGATATCACTGTATATTCCAATGCCTGCATACAAAGCTGAGATGCTACAAATAGCGAGCAGTGTTTGTTTCGAGGTAAGTCCGACCCGTTGGAAAATATGATGGAGGTGGTCACGGTCTGGTTTAAACGGTGACTCGCCTCTGCGGATGCGTCGGATCATTATTGCGACCATATCCATTAACGGAACAGCAATAAGCCATAACGCGGTGACGGGGCGCAATGGCGGCGCCTTTCCATTCTGGCTGGAAAAAAGCAGCACCCAAACCACGGTAAAACCGATCAGCATGCTGCCCGCATCACCCATAAACACTTTTCGTTGTCGGCCAAGCAACCCCATATTTAGGACAACATAAGGCACGAGAATGGCGACCATGGCAAAACAAAAGTAAGCCATATTAGGTTGACCATCATGCAGTAAAAGCAGAGCCAGCCCGCCAAAGGTCACAATCGATAACCCACCTAATAGGCCATCGATGCCGTCCACCATATTAAACGCGTTGATAGCGGCAATTACGGCCAACACAGTCACTGCGTATCCAGCTGCTCCTAGGTTTATYTCGCCTGTTCCCAGTAAGTTGCCCAAATTTGTTAGCTCGAGGTTGCCGACCCACATCATTGCAATGGATAAAAGCGCTTGTACAAATAAACGGATTTTGTAGTTTATATCGAACTTGTCATCCAGCGCCCCGACAATAACGAGCACGATCACACATGACGCATAGAGAGTTGGTGACTGCAGGATGGAGGGATTATTAAACACAAAATACAATAGCGTTATGCTGGTCGCGATGCCGCCTGCGAGGGGAACGTTATCAGTATGTTGCTTACGTCCAGAAGGGATATCTACTAACCCTATGGCCTTGGCCATCTTTCTAATCACAAAGAGAGAGCAAAAGGCAAAAAAGCACAGAAAGGCCAGTTCAATAAATGGTATGAGCACGTGGTATCCCTCAACGTCAATCAGGCGCCAGTTTAATGATTTTTAGAGCAGGTAGGAAGTCAGCGAGCCCATATCATATCAGTTTGGTTGTTTTGTGCTCTCACAGTTGCTTCATTGGTACCCATTTGGATTTTTAGACTGCCAGCGCCAGGTGTCTTCTACCATGGTTTGCAGATCGCGTTTGGCGGTCCAGCCTAATGTTGCTTCAGCATAAGCCGGATCAGCGTAGCATTCAGCAATATCACCTGCACGACGAGGTTTAATATCGTAAGGAATAGGGCGATCCGCGGCGGCTTCAAACGCATGCACCATTTCCAAAACGCTGTTACCTTGGCCAGTGCCGAGGTTAAAAATATGAGTGCCAGGTTGATGGGCCATTTTATCCAGCGCGGCTAAATGCCCATCGGCTAGATCAACCACATGAATATAATCGCGTACCCCGGTGCCGTCAGGCGTGTCGTAATCGTTACCAAATACGCCCAGCTTCTCACGTCGGCCCACCGCTACTTGTGCGACAAAAGGCAGCAAGTTATTGGGTGTGCCTTGTGGATCTTCGCCCAATAATCCTGATTCATGCGCACCGACGGGGTTAAAGTAACGTAGCAGGGTAATGCTCCAATCTGGATTGGCATGTTGAAAGTCCTGCAGGCATTCTTCCACCATTAACTTGCTTCGGCCATAGGGATTAGTCGCCGAGGTGGGGAAGTCTTCTTTGATTGGCACCGATGCGGGATCGCCATAAACGGTGGCGGATGAGCTGAAAATGAGCGATTTGACGTTAGCCGCTTGCATTTCACGCACTAGGTTTAAGGTGCCGGAGACATTGTTGTCGTAGTATTTCAGTGGCTTTTCAACTGACTCACCCACGGCTTTTAAACCGGCAAAGTGAATAACGCTGTCAACAGCGTATTCAGCAAATACACGCTTTAAAAAGGCACTATCGCGGATATCGCCTTGCATAAAAGCCGGTCGCACGCCAGTGACTTGCTCAATGCGATCGAGCACCATTTGTTTGCTATTGCATAGGTTATCGATAACAACAGGCGTGTGGCCTTGCTCAATCAGTTGAATGCAAGTGTGGCTGCCGATATACCCCGTGCCACCGGTGACGAGTACCTTCATGATTTATCTGCCTAGTTTGTTACCAAGATCTTCCAATTAGGGCGACAGAATACGGAATRCGGGGGGAAATGGGAAGAGCTGGGAAAGAGACGAGACGCTTCGCTTCTAGAGGCGAGAGACTAGAATACGGAGCGCTGCGCTTACGGAGTACGGGAAAGAGACGAGACGCTTCGCTTCTAGAGACTAGAGACGAGAGACTAGAAACTAGATAGAGCAGATCGTGCTTGCATTGGGGCTCTTGCTCTTTCTGTACTCTGTATTCCGTCATCGGGATTCGGGATCTTGTATCTACAGGGCCTGTCACGATCGAAGTCAATATTTGGCTTTAATGTCCGATGGCGCCGTGCAACGGGCGCGCGGCCGGCTTGGGTATTCATGATTCACATCGTGCTGGCGCTTATGCCGACCTACGCCAATGGTGCCATTGGTGTTTGTCCGATCTACGCGAGATTCGGGATATTGAATACGGAGCAGGGCGGAAAGCAGTTCCCAGGCCCCAGGGGAAGAGCGGGAAGCAGTTCCCAGGCCCTAGGATCCCAGGCCCTAGGCACTTTATCTACAGCACGATACGCTTTTTCCGTAATCCGTAATCCGTAATCCGTAATCCGTAACCCGCGAACCGTGATCTTTCCCATCCTTTTTTAACTTATCTTTCGCCAAGCGACAAAAACTGGTGATTTTGCGTGCGCTTGGGTGGGTTTTTACTTTAAATGTCATCTTGTCTCTGTATAATACGGCTGACATTACAGATGCACCGCTGGGCATGTTGGCCTGGCGAGAATGCCTACTGGATAACAGCGGACGTTAACAAGGCATGAGACGAGCAAAAATAACAATGCAGCATACAATCAAACACCAAGGTGGCGCTTGCGGTCGTATTGTCGGCGATGGTTGGCGTTATTTGGTGTGGTGGCTGGCTTTGGTCACAGCACCGCATGCGCTTGCCTCGCCTTGGCTTGCGCCGAATGATCCTTTTTTACGTGCCGATCTTACCGCATTGTCCGATGCCGGTGAATTACTTGCCCCGATTAATCACTACCCGTTACGCTGGTCGAGCTTTTACGATGAGGTGGCGCCAAAACGCCAGCTCACTCACGACGATACACGCCAATCGATGCTCAATACTGCCCGCCAACATGTCCGCTACCGGGCGTATGCCGCCAAGTTTAATCGCGCCCCCATTGGCTTTGATCTCCAGTGGGCCAATGAGGCCGCATCATCATTGAGTTATGGTGATACCCCGCGCCATGAGTGGCTTGTGGGGACGTATTACCAACATATGCGCAATCGCTTTGCCTTTAAGGTGGCAAACCAATACCGCCGTGATGCTAATGGCGACAAGGAATATACCTGGCAAGGCTCATATTTAGCGTTAAATGAAGGGCGTTGGCTGTTTACCGTGGGACAACTTGAACGCTGGTGGGGGCAAGGTTGGCAACATAATCTGATTTGGGGAAACCAATCGGCCCCTGCCACCAGTGCCTCGCTGAGTTATTTGGGCCAGGTCAATCCTGTGTTAGGTTATTGGTCGTTTGAGACTGTGTATCAGTTACCGGAAAAAACCGGGTACGATGGCCATTGGGCGGGGCGTTTGGTGAGCCAGCCATTGCGGGCGTTTCAGTATGGTGTGACCTATCAGCGTTGGACAAACCCGGATAGCGGACGTGAAGAAAGTGAACAATGGGCCTGGGATGCTAAATTAGCATTGCCAGCTGGCACATTGCCATTTGCGCATGCACTTTATGGTGAGCTCGCCAGTGATTATCAAGGTAATGAGCTTGCGGCCAGTCTAATGGGCTGGAGCGGGCAAACAGAGCTGGCCGGACAAAGCGTGCGTGTGGTGCTTGAGCGTCAGCAAACGCATACTGGGTTTGAGACGGATTTACGCACGACGCCTGGTGTCGATCAGGCGGTGTCATCAACGCAGTTAGGTGGCAATAGCACCACTTATGGGTTGGCAGAAAGCCACTCGGCGGCTGCGTATGTGCAGCTGGCCAACGATCATGCCATTGCATTCACGGTGGCAGAGCGTGAGGCTGAGGATCAGCAATGGCAGCATGCGGATGTGAGTTATCGCTTACCAGCCTTTACTGGCATGGTAACACTAGGGGCCAGTCGCACGGATGGCGACGCGCCAAACAATGAACAAGATACAACGCGCTATTGGGTGAAGTATCAGCTGCGTTTTTAAGCTGACTCGGCAACCCTGACCGTTAAATAACAATAAAGATGGATTAGATTAAGTATGTTGGTGCTTTCATCATTCAAACCTCACAGACTGGCACGACACTGGCGAACAGCCGCTTGTTTGTTCACCCTGTGTTTTTCTTCGCTGCCTGTTTCTACGGCCAGTGTTGCTGCGACCCCAACCGCGGCGCAAATGGCGCAATTTAAAAATTTGCCTAAGGCACAACAAGAGCAGCTTGCTCGCCAATATGGCGTTGATTTATCCGCGTTGGAGTCGGCGAATAATAACGGCAATGATGATAAGCAGCCTGCGCCGTCAACGCCAACAAGAATTGGTGGCACGGATAACGCCAACACCACGAAACGCACCAGTTCGGCTAACAAGGGCGATGACGCGCAAGCCCTTAAACCTTTTGGTTACGACTTTTTAGCGGGTAACTCGGCCTCAATCAACACCTTTGAGGATTTACCTTTGCCCAATGATTACTTGGTGGGCCCAGGCGATACCCTGGATATTCAAGTGTTTGGTAAAGAGAACCAAGAATACACCTTAACAGTGAAACGTAACGGCTTTATTCATTTCCCTAAATACGGCCCGATGCAGGTTGCCGGGCAAACCTTCGGCGGGGTGCGCGCACAGATCAAAGCGATGTTTGCCGAGCGTGTGATTGGGGTGGATGTGAGCGTTGATATTGGTGCGATGCGTACCATGCAGGTGTATTTATCTGGCGATGTGAAGCAACCTGGCGCGTATAACGTTAATGGTCTCACCACCATTACCCAAGCGTTGCTTGCTGGAGGCGGGATTAAGCCAAGTGGCTCTTTGCGTGATGTTCAGTTAAAGCGCGATGGCACAGTGATTGCTGAGCTGGATTTATACGATTTATTACTCGCCGGCGACAGCAGTGATGATGTGCGCTTGTTAAAAGGCGATACCTTGTTTGTACCATCGCGTGGTGCGCAAGTAGCGGTTGATGGCGAAGTTTTGCGCCCGGCCCTTTATGAATTGCGTAGCAATCATACCTTGGCCGACGTGGTGAATATGGCCGGCGGCGCGCTGCCAGAAGGTTATTTATCGAGCGTGAGTGTAAAACGCGTGACTGAATCTGGAGTGAAGCAATTTAGCCTAGATATGACGCAAGCGAGTGGGCAAAACTTTCGCATAAAAAATGGTGATGCGATTCAAATTGCCAAGAGCAATGATGCGCTCGATGATGCGGTGATCCTCCGCGGCGAGGTGGCGCGTCAGGGGGCCTATCATTTTGCCCCTGGGATGGCGGTGGCCGATCTGGTGACCGATACCAAGCGTGACTTAAAACCGAATGCGGACCTTGACTATGCGCTGGTCGTACGTGAAATCGATGCCGAGCGTCACATTCGTGTGTTGCAGTTTGATTTGGGCAATGCGATTACCTCGCCTAGGTCGGTAGATAACCTGCCGCTTAAAGCGCGCGATCAGGTGTTTGTTTTTAGCAATGGCATTGATAGCGCGTTTTGGGATCAGGTCGATTTTGATGGGTTAGATGATCAATATGCCAACCAACAGGCACGTCGGCAAGCAACCAATAATGCGAGTATGCAGAGCGGGAACGCCTATGCGACGGCTACACAAATTGACCCAGAAACTGGGGCCGAAGTGTCTAATGCGCAGCAGCAAACGGAGCAAAAACTGGCGCAGGTGATCAGTGAGCGCAATGACGAGGAAGAACGATCGTTGCGCGAGCAGGAGCTTGAACCGATTATTGAACGCTTAAAAGAACAAGCCAATAACCGTTACACTGCGGCGATTGTGGAATTAAGCGGCGCGGTTAAATACCCCGGCGTGTATCCATTACCTGAAAACGCGAGCCTTGAACAGTTGCTGGCCGCTGCCGGTGGTTTAACGGAGGCCGCGTATTTAAAACAAGCCGAGATCACGCGTCGCGAGGTGATTGATGACCGGCTCACCGTGCGCCACTATCCGATTAATGTGGCCAACGTATTGAACGGGAAAGGACACGCACTGAACATTCGATCGCAAGATCGGATCAATATTAAAACCAAGCCAAACTGGCATAAAAACAACAACATTGAGCTGCAAGGTGAAGTGCGCTTCCCTGGGGTGTATGCGTTTGAGCGCGGTGAAACCATTCAAGATGTGATTGAACGTGCCGGCGGTTTAACCGAGTTTGCTTATCCCAAAGGCGCGGTATTTAGCCGCGAGCGGTTAAAACGGCAAGAGCGTGAGCGGTTAAAAATGCTTAATCGTCAGCTTAAGCAGGAAATTAGTAGTCTGGCGTTACGCCGACAGACCAACAGCGCGCAATATACCACCAGCCCCAGTGATGCGCTTTCGCTGGCCGATGAGCTACAAAACGCCGAAGCGGTTGGCCGTATGGTGATCTCGCTGCCGCGTGCCCTTGAGGGTGATGATATCGCCAACATCATGCTAGAAAGTGGCGACAAGCTTTATGTGCCACCGAAAAACCCTGTGGTGAGTATTATGGGTGAAGTACAGTTTGCATCGAATCAGTTATTTGAGCCGGGAATGACGGTCAGTGACTATCTTGAATCGGCCGGTGGTACCAAGCAACAAGCGGATACCGACAGAATCTATGTGGTGCGTGCCGATGGCTCAGTGATGATGCCCAATAACAGCTATTGGTTTAGTCGCCAACAAGAAGACTTAGAGCCTGGCGACACCATTATCGTGCCGATTGACACGGATTATCTCGACGGCCTAAGCACCGCATCAACGGCTACGCAAATCTTGTATCAACTTGGCGTTGCATGGAAAGCGGTGAAAGATTAGAGCGGGGAAGAGCGAAGAGCTGAGACTAGACGCTTCGCTTCTAGAAACTAGAAACTAGAAACGAGGGAGAGACTAGACGCTTCGCTTCTAGAAACTAGAAACTAGAAACGAGGGAGAGGCTATACGCTTCGCTTCTAGAAACTAGAAACGAGGGAGAGACTAGACGCTTCGCTTCTAGAAACTAGAAACGAGGGAGAGGCTATACGCTTCGCTTCTAGAAACTAGAAACGAGGGAGAGGCTAGACGCTTCGCTTCTAGAAAATAGAGACTAGGAAAAGCTTAAAGCGGCTCATAAAATAGTCTCTAGTCTCTAGTCTCTAGTCTCTAGTCTCTAGTCTCTAGTCTCTAGTCTCTAGTCTCTAGTCTCTAGTCTCTAGGAGTGTCTCGCAGAAATGTAAAGATATAAAACACAAACAGTGGGTGAGTTGTATTCTTTGTCTCGAAGGCGAGAGAGGTCAACTTATGCTGTTTGAAAAATTGAGTGTTTGGCAACGCTCATCAAAATTAGCGTGTTCGGTATTTAGTACATTTGAGCACAACAAGAACTTTGCACTTAAAGATCAAGTTTTTCGGTCATCCCTATCAATACCCTCAAATATTGCAGAAGGGGAAGAACGTGAAACATCAAAAGAAAAAGTTCGCTTTTACTACTACGCCAAAGGCTCATGTGGTGAATTGGTGACTCAGCTTCAGATCGCGATTAAAACCGGACAAATAGAACGAGAAGCTGGTTTGGCAATGGTCCGTGAAGCAAGAGAAATTGCAAAAATCCTTGCTAGCTTGATAATACGACACAAACGCGCACTCAAAGTAGCAACTTGAATAATCAAAGGAAGGTATGGCACCTGACTCATAGTTTCTAGTCTCTAGTTTCTAGTCTCTGTTGCCTCATGGTTTATGACTAAGCAAAATATCGAACACTACCCCTACCCGCCGCTTTCGCAGCCGGTGAATGATGATGAAATTGATCTTCGCGAGTTATTCGCCGCTTTATGGCAAGGTAAATGGCTGATCATCGCGTTGACGTTTTTATTCGCGGCGAGTGGGGTGGGGTACTCACTTTCTCTCCCTAATACCTACAAATCTGAAGCTTTACTGGCGCCGGCCAATGCGGAAGGTGGCGGTGGGCTGGCCAGTATGGCAGGGCAGCTGGGTGGCTTGGCATCGCTAGCAGGCGTTGATTTAGGTAGCAGTGGCGGCAGTGATACAAAAATTGCGCTGGCCACGCTTAAATCGCGCCAGTTTATTGGCCAATTTGTGCACAGTCATGACTATGAAGTGCGGTTAATGGCCACTCAAGGTTGGGATAGAGACACCCAGCAGTGGGTGATTGATACTGAACGTTATAACCCTGATACCCAAACTTGGATTAAGCCCGAAGACGCACCTAAGCATAAACCCGCGGCACCAACGGATTGGGAGCTCTACAAGGCGTTTTCCGAGCAACTGACGGTGAATGAGCAAAAAGACAGTGGCCTTATCACCATCAGTTTTGAGTCGCAGTCGCCGGAGTTTGCGCAACAGGTGGTCGAGCAGTTGGTGCGTGATATTAATGCGCATGTAAAGCGCGATAAGCTGAACGAGACGCAAACCAATATTGGCTATTTGCGCCAGCAGCTCGAAAATACCAATTTAACGCAGATGCAGAATGTGTTTTATCAGCTGATTGAAGAACAAACCAAGAGTTTAATGTTGGCTGAAGTAAAAGATGAGTTTGTGTTTGAAACGGTTGACCCAGCGATTGTGCCCGAAGAAAAGGCGGGCCCTAAACGCGCATTAATCTGTGTGTTAGCCACGCTGTTAGGTGGCATGTTAGGGGTAGCGGTTGTGCTGGTGCGGTTTGCGTTTAACAAGGAATAGCCAACCCAATTATTGCTTGTGATTAACCGCTTATCGTATTAATCCGATGAGCGCGATTAAAAATATTGAAAAAAACGCCGAGGTTTATTTGCCTCGGCGTTTTTGTTTCACTGTGTTAGTTCATTTATCTCGCATTCGTTACTGATTGCTACGAGTAAACCATGGATTGCGGCCATCGGTTAACTGATACAGTGAGTATTTGCGGTTAAGTTTTTGTCCGCCATCGCGCTGAAGTGGCTGCCAAGAGAGCCCGCCACGCGAGGTGGTAGGTTTTATTGAAAGCAAATCAAACGGTATCGAGACATAAAAGCCTTTGGTAAAGCTGCCTTCGCCAAATTCTTCCGCCGATAAATCGGTTTTGCTGGCATACGCGCCCACGGTGATCCCACTGTCAAACTGCTTGGCGATATCCACTGTCACGCCGACATCTTCTGTTAAATAGCGACCGGCGCTAATTTTGGCCAAGGTGCCGTTAAATAAACCGAGCGGGTTTTGCCAGTAAAGGGTAGCGTGGCCAGTGGTGGTGCCGGTTTGCACCCGGAATCCTCGGTTGCCATTTTCTGCAGGTTGGTATTCGTCTTTAAATAGCCCAAACGCCGAGCCGGGCTCGCGTTGCTTAACGTAGTTGGCATCAAGCCCAATCGCAAACTGGCTATCCATGGGGCGGTAAAGCACTTCACCGCCGACACCGGCAAACATGGTCTCTAAGTAGCCGCCATAGGTTTGGGTGTACCAGTTATCACCCCAGTGATCTAAGTAGGTCAGTTGCACATTGGTGACTCGCACTGTGTCTTCAAGATACTGTCGGTTAAGGGTGCGCACCCGCTTAAGATCGGTGCCATCAGGCGGCACTGTGTATTTAAATTTGTCGTAGGTATCGGCAATGTTGACATACACGCTAGACGAGGCAATAAAGTGATCGCCTAATCGGGCGGCGGCGTTGCCCGTCACGCCCAGTGAGTACATGTAAAAATCTTCTGAGCCGCCAAACGATTGCACAAACACAGGGGCGAGACCGGCATCAAGATTATCACGCTGGTTGGCTTTTTCGGTGCCCGAGGTGGGTTGTGGCTGCTGGCGCGTGCGTGCATCGTCAGGGTTTGCGCCCACATAGCTGTTGGTGGCGACCGCGGCATAGGTGTTGGCATCAATCACGGTTTCAGTGATGGGCTGACGTTCAGCTTGGTCAATAATCCGGTATTGTTTGGCATCAATGCCGGTATTGGCAATTAAGGTGGATGCGCGTGTTTGGGCGGTATCTTGATTGCGGTATTTGCTTTGCTCACCCGTGACTGTGACGGTATCACCATCAAAATGCACTTGGTTATCTTGATACCCGGCAACACGGGCAAGTTGGTTGCTGAGAGCCTGCCATTGGTCGTCGCTTAAATCTGCTTGTTTGGCGGTTGGGCGATAGCTGGGTGCATTGTCGTCAAGCCAAAAGGGGCTGACTTGATTAAAGTTGGTGTGCAGGCTTAATCCCGCCGTGATCACCGCGCCGCGCTCGTAGGCTAACCGCGCGCTCCCCCAATCACCAAAACGGTATACTGCTCCCACATTCCAAGGGCTGTTGACCTCCATCGGAATGCCGGTTCTGGTGCTAATAAAATCGGCTTTGTAATCGTTACCGTCGTATTCAAGCTTGAGACTTAGCGGCGCATAGGGAGTTTGGTATTCCACTCCGCCAAATAACGCGGTGCAGCCGGTAAACATGCGGTTGACGTCAACACTGCCGCCTTTGCCGGAGTAGGTGGTGTCACGGCCACAATCCACCGATTGGCTTTTATCACCGGTAAGATTGGCGCGATTACCCATATAACCCCAGCCGACGCCGAGTGAGAAATCAAACGGGCCGGCGCGTTTGGAGCCGACAATATATTCACCATCAAATAACCCGGTGCCACCAATATCGCGCACACCAATGGCCAGCTCGGGCAACCAGAAGCTTTCTTGCATCAGGCGTAATTTGGCATCAATGCTTTTATCCGTGTATTTTGTGTCGCCGCTGAAATCTTCATTATCACTATAAAGCAAGTCGTGAACCTGGGTATAACGGATGGTGGTTTCTAACCAAGGAAACAACTGAAGCGAGGTATTGAAGTGGATATAGTCTTCGTTATAGGTACTGCCCAAGGTAAATTCACCCTCGGGGGCGGTGCGCGCGGTGGGCATTTGCATCAGGCCCACGCCACCAAAGTCGGTTTGCGAGTGGATAAGCTCA
Source organism: Salinivibrio sp. IB282 (assembly GCF_001995685.1). NCBI lineage: Bacteria > Pseudomonadati > Pseudomonadota > Gammaproteobacteria > Vibrionales > Vibrionaceae > Salinivibrio > Salinivibrio sp. IB282. The sequence goes on from NZ_MUET01000051.1 coordinate 14,622, forward strand.
GGTGCGTCAAAGCTGTCGGCAGAGACCGCCTGACTGACCGCAAGAGCGACCGCAGAGAGAAGCATGCGTCCGGATGCAGAAGAAAAATCCATCATGGTCGGATTAACCTATTTTGTAAATACGTCAGTGCGTGTTGATTGGGGTCGATGGTGTGACCTTTTATGGGTTTATACGCCAGGGGACGATAGATCACTGAACCGGGTAATATGTCGCGGTGCTGGCCATTCCAATAGGCGATAGGGTGCTGTGCGCGCTCGCCTGATGGACTGATCACCCATATTTTTGAATCGTGCCAAGCCTCTGGCGCCGCTTGCTTAAGATAGCTTTTGGCGGATAAACGCTCGTGCCAAGGGTAGCGCCCCGGTTGGCTGACACTGCCTAAAACCATGACGTGCGTCGGGCGCGTTGGTAGTTGCAAGTGCCAATTACCCTTTAACACCGGATTGGTATTTGGGGTTATACGAGTGATGTCTGGGTCTATCGTGCCGGGTATACGCTCGCCAACCGCCATTTTGTTGAGTGCTTGATAAAGCTTTTGCCATTGTTGACGCTGTTGGCCGGTGTTAACAGTGATTTGATCGCGTATGGGTTGGAGGTCGTTAATGGCTTGCGCTTGTTGGCTTTTTAAGCGGTAAAGGCCCGCCGCAGGCCAGTAGACATCATCTAGTGAGCGTTGCTGGGCGTGCGTGATGGTTAATACGGCTTGTGCAAGGCGAGGTGGCTGAGTAAAAGAAAGCGCGGTGTCAGCGCCTGATGTCAGTGTGTTAGCGGCCACGGGCATGGTTAGGATCATGGCAAACCCGCAAAGACGGCACCATAGTGAACGGTGGTTAATCATGTGCGCCTCCCTGGTAGGGCTTGAGATGAGTGAGCGTCACTGCGGGCAAGTTGGGAGCGAGGTGCTGATAAGATTTAATCACTTTGCCTGTCTCTTTTGTGATCCAATAGWGATTGGTGAAATTGACATTGAGCGTTGGCAGGGTGACGAATTCTTGGTATTGCACTGTGTCTATTTGTGTGCCGTTTACCGCGATAGTTTGCGGCTCGCCGCGCTTAAAGGTGGAGTCGGCACGATAACCACTGTGGTTGCCCGGTTGCCAGTCTAGGGTACGCGACCACTTGTGGGGCATTTGAATGGTGGCGAGTCCAATACTTAATGGATCAGGGCTATTCACCTGGGTGGCCGTGAGATTACCCTCTGCAAAGTTGACGGTTTTAACAATGCGACTGTTGCGGGTGACGATCATTTCATGGTCGCCCGAGAGCCATTTTAAATTTGGGCTTGGATGTTGGCTTGGCTCAGCAAAGGCCAGGACCATAAAACCGCGTGGTCCGTTATCGAGTTGTGCATAAAGGCTGGCATAGGGCAGCGCGTTAATCTCGTCCCAGCTTTTTTCTGCATCAGGAAAGCCTTGATAGGCGAATTTAAATGAGTCACTGAGATCTTGGATGCGTTGTGTGCACCCAGAAGAGGCTAGCGCAATACATATTGCCAAAATCGCTTGATTGGTTTGAGTCATAAGTGGTCGAGGGCGGGTGTTACAGTGGTAGAAAAATGGCTACAAGCTAAGCTTGCAGCCATTGGATTATGTATCAGCTTATTGCTCAGCGGAAACCGACGTTGACGTGTTGTTATCGTCATTGTTAGCAGCAGCAACCGCCACACCAACTGCCGCAGCAGCAGCGACGCCAGCAGCAACTGTACCAGCAGCAATGCCACCTGTTGCCGCCGCACCAGCAGCACCTGCACCAGCAGCGCCCGCACCGGCTCCAGCCCCTGCGCCAGCAGCACCCGCGCTAGCACTTGTACCGGCACCCGCGCCAGCACCTGCTCCAGCGCCACCACCACTTGCGCCAGCTCCCGGCGCGGCTTCTGTTGCGGCCATTGTGCTTGCTGCGAACAGCATAGCAATCAGACCCGTTGCAATTTTTTTCATTCGTCTCTCCATGATTTTTGCATTAATACAAAAACGTCTGCAAACGCAGACACCTTTAAACTCTAATGGCTATATGGCGAGAAGTAAAATAAATACAGATGACATCACAGATTTTTCATCTTAAATGTGCGGAAGAGCAGGGGAAAGAGACGGAAAGAGACGAGACGCTGCGCTTCTAGAGGCTAGAAACTAGATAGAGCCGCCTCGTGCTTGCATTGGGGCTATTGCTTTTTCTGTACTCTGTATTCAGTAATCTGTATTCGTGAATGGGAATACGGAGCGCTGCGCTTACGGAGTACGGGGAAGAGACGAGACGCTTCGCTTCTAGAGGCTAGAAACTAGATAGAGCCGCCTCGTGCTTGCATCGGCGCTTTTAATACGGGGAAGAGCGAAAAGCAGGGCCTAGGCCCTAGGAACTTTATCTACAGCGCCTGTCACGATCGAAGTCAATATTTGGCTTTAATGTCGGATGGCGCGCAGCTGGCTTGGGTATTCATGATTCACATCGTGCTGGCGCTTATGCCGACCTACGCCAATGGTGCCATTGGTGTTTGTCCGACCTTGATTCGGGATATTGAATACGGAGCAGGGCGGGGAGTAGTTCCCAGGTCCTAGGCCCTAGGGAAAGAGCGGAAAGCAGTTCCCAGGATCCTAGGACCCTAGGCCCTAGGAACTTTATCTACAGCGCCTGTCACGATCCTTGCGAATTTTAACCACTAATGTCGGATGGCGCGCGGCGTTAATCGCACCAAGCTTGCACGATCGAGAAGGCGCTTATGCCGACCTACGCCAATGGTGCCATTGGTGTTTGTCCGATCTTGATTCGAGATCTTGAATACGGGGAAGAGCGGGAAGCAGTTCCTAGGACCTAGGGAAAGAGCCACTGTTTACCATCAATGTCCGATGGCGCCGTGCAACGGGCGCGCGGCCGGCTTGGGTATTCATGACTCACATTGTGCTGGCGCTTATGCCGACCTACGCCAATGGTGGCATTGGTGTTTGTCCGACCTTGATTCGGGATCTTGAATACGGAGCGCTGCGCTTACAGAATACGGAGAAGAGTAAGGCCAGGCACGATACGCTTTTCCGTATTCCGTATTCCGTATTCTGTCCCCTAGGATCTTTCTAGTCTCTAGCTTCTGCCCTCAACGCTATGCTCGCGAATATCACCACCCCAAGAGAGAAAAACAGAATGCCGGAGTGGTGGTTAAGGTAATGTTGCGTCAGCATATAGCCAGCAATCAGGATAAGATGGCTGCGCAGCATTATGGTGGCAAAATGTTTGTCTGGCGTGTCGCCTGTGTTGGTTTTTCTGGTTGCTAACCAAGGCGCTGCGATTAACACAATCAAGGTTAACCCGCCAATCAATCCTTTGACTTGTAGTTCTTCTAATAACTGGTTGTGGGCACGACTAAAGCGCATTACGATTGAGTCAACTTGGTGTTTGTCAACTAATGCCTGTTTTTTGTCAGTAAAGTCGGTATAGCCTGTTCCTGTGATGACGTTGTTGGTAAACAAGTGTAACGCCGTTTTCCATAACTCAAGTCTAACTCCTGAAGAGCTGCCAACACGCGGTGTAGACGGTGTAGTCGCTGCTACTGGGGATGTTTGCGATGATGGTGTTGTATCCGCCTGTGATGATTGGTTTTTGTCTTTGGGGGAAACAGTGACTGCCGATTCTTTCGGTTGATGGGCAGTTACCGGGGGGGCTGTTATCTCGGTGGCTTGCTGGTACCTCGCCAAATCCGATAAGACCAAGCCAGCGCGGTTTAACGCAGGCACGAGGGCGGTGGCTATAATGAGGGCAATACTGACTACCATGGCGACATAATCGCGGCGCGAGAATACCTTGCGATAATAAACCAGCGCCCATAAGGCGACAAAGGGCGTAATCACCCATGAGCCACGGCCGCCACTAAGTAGCGTGGCGATAAAGCCTAGGGTGATGCCTAGAAAGGCGATGGCCTTTAAGGTCGGTAATGCTCGCTTACAGCTATAGATATAGGCAAAAATGCTAAAAACGCTTAAGCTGGCCGCCATGCCTGCCACTTGGATCGACATAAACCCGTTTCTCGAGAGCGCACGAATATCGAGTATGTAATGCTGATACAGTGCGATGATCCCCACTGCAGATGCACCTATACCACAGCCATAAAAAACGGCTTTAAGCGAGGGGGGATACTTCAAGAGCAATGCAAAAATCATGATAGCGAGCAAAACACGACTGGGCATATCCAGTTGCGCATAATGCTCTCCCGGTAGGGCAAAGGCGAGTGTGACCACAAAGTAGAGCAACAATGAGCCACTAATCAGTATAGCGGGGCGTGTTTTTAGCGCCTGCCACGTACTCGGCAACATTATCAGAGCGGTGACCGCCAATAAAATCGCGCCATATTTGTACGAGTCGGGCGTGATAAGCAAGGTGGTGAAGTAAATCAAACACAATAAGCTGGTGAGCCGTTGGCGAGAAGTAAGCAGCAAGATCCTTTCCTCTGTCTTCTAGTTTTTATGAATGGCATGTTGCAGAAATGCGTTTGCATTATACATACGTGTTTGATGGATGCACGATTTTTGGCGGCCCTGTCGCTTGCACTAAGTGAGTGTACTGTAAGATAATCTTAGCTCGGCGCGCATCTCATGATGTGGATTAATAACAAAGGATTAATGATGAAAGTGTTAGTTACCGGTGTGGCGCGGTTTATGGGTAATGTGGTGGCGTGATATAAAGAATACGATCAAATGTAAACGCTTAAGTATGGGACATAGCTTGTGAATCACATAAACGCATCAACTTATTTTTGGGGATAACTAGCATGGCAGATTCAATGCCAACACTCGCGGTGGCGCTGATTGTAAAGAATGAAGATCAGCACTTACAAGCGTGCTTAGAGACCGTTGTTGATTGGGTCGATGAAATTGTGATCCTTGATTCAGGCAGTACCGATAACACGGAACAGATCGCTCGCCGTTTTACCGATAAATTTTTTGTTAATTGTGATTGGCAAGGTTTTGGTCCTCAGCGACGCCTAGCTCAGCAATATGTGGCCGCCGATTACGTATTGTGGCTGGATGCCGATGAACGCATTACTCCAAAGCTAAAGCGCTCTATTCAACAAGCGGTGCAAGCCAATGAAAAACAGGTACTCTACAGTATTTGCCGTTTAAGCTGGGTTTTTGGGCGATACATTCGTCACTGCGGCTGGTATCCTGATCGTGTTGTCCGTCTGTATCCCACCGCATTGACGCGCTACGATGAATCACTTGTGCATGAAAAGGTCATTATTCAGCCGGGCATGGAAGTAAAGTCCTTGCAAGGTGATGCGATTCATTACACCTATACTGATATTCATCATTACTTGGTTAAGTCTGCTGGCTATGCGAAAGCATGGGCGGAGCAACGGGAAAAGCGCGGTAAAAAAAGCAGCATCAGCCAAGGTATTTTGCATGCACTGGGCTGTTTTCTTAAAATGTATGTTATTAAAGCTGGCTTTTTAGACGGAAAACAAGGTTTCTTACTTTCACTGCTATCAGCGCATTCAACCTTTGTTAAATACGCTGATTTATGGGTTAGAACCCAAACTGAACCATCCAAGGATTAAGCTCGACAAGCACCTGAGCAATATCGATTCGGCTCATGTCCGCTTGAGCCTGTTTTGGTTCTGATGGTGGTGGAGTAAACGCGATATGACGGCCTGATGAATTTAAAGGCTGCCAACGTAATGGGGTTGATGAGCGTTTGGCGGGATAAAAACCAACCGTGGGCACATCCAAAGTAGCGGCAAGATGCAACGGCCCTGTCGACCCTGCAATAAATAGATCTGCACAGGCAATCGAGCGCGTAAAATCCACCAGTCCATCATTTTTATCGTAAAGAGCTGGGTGGATTCCCTCTTGCTCAAGCAAAGCTTTCAACGCCGCCGCTTTCGCCTCTTCTCCTGGTCCAGCCGTCAGAACTACCTCTTTGTCTCCTTGAATGCCGCACAGTAGCTGAGCATATTGCGCAAGAGAAAGGTTATTCGCTGAACCCCCGCTGCCCGCATGAACAAATAACCACGGCTGATTAATGTTCAAGCTCAACTGCTCAGAGAGTTTCTGCTTCTGCTTGGCGAGCAATGCTGGCTCAAATTGTAAATACGGCGCTTGAGGTTCAATGATCGGTTGGCCAATGTCCTGCAAAAAAGTCCGAATCAAATCGAGATTGTATTGATACTCAGGTTTCGCGGATTGAGAACGCTGTTGCTTAAGCCGTTTATTATAAAAAATCTGCGCTAACTTTGTTGCAGGCGCGAGGCGATAGGGTATTCCCGCTTTCCACACTAAAAGCGCGTTGTAAGTGGTTGAGAAAAGATTAATCGAGGCATCAAACTGATGGGCTTTTATCGCTTGTAAACACTGTTTTTTTTGCTCAGGAGAGCCATTTTTCGTTGGATCAATCAACACTTCATCAATCCATGGACAGAGTTTGGCCAGCTCCTCTGTATAACGTGGCACTAATGCTGTTATATGGCAATTTGGCATCGCCGTTTTTAACATCGCAAAACTTGGCCAAGCGAGCATAAAGTCGCCAATCTTATCATTGCGAATTACCAATATTTTTTTCATATCCTCTCTTCTCACAAGCTCGATTGCGCGTTGTATCATACCGAGTTCAATAGGTTATTGTATAGAGCGTCAATTACCCTGGCCGGTCAGTTGGCGGAGGTCAGTTGGCGGGACAGGCACTTTCAGTTGGCGGGACAGGCACTTTCAGTGGGACCAGTTGGCAGTTGGCGGGACAGGCACTTTAGTCTGGCACTTTAGTCTGAATACGGAGTACGGGAAAGAGACGAGACACTGCGCTTCTAGAGACTAGAAACTAGACAGCGCAGATCGTGCTCGCATCGGGTTCTTGCTTTTTCTGTACTCTGTATTCCGTCATCGGTATTCGGGATCTTGGATACGGAGCGCTTCGCTTACAGAATACGGAGAAGGGCGGGAAGCAGTGCCTAGGTCCTAGGGAAAGAGCCACTGTTTACCATCAATGTCCGATGGCGCCGTGCAACGGGCGACGAGCGGGGGTAATATTTGGCTTTAATGTCCGATGGCGCCGTGCAACGGGCGCGCGGCCGGCTTTGGTATTCATGACTCACATTGTGCGTGCAACGGGCGACGAGCGGGGGTAATATTTGGCTTTAATGTCCGATGGCGCCGTGCAACGGGCGCGCGGCCGGCTTTGGTATTCATGACTCACATTGTGCTGGCGCTTATGCCGACCTACGCCAATGGTGCCATTGGTGTTTGTCCAACCTTGATTCGGGATATTGAATACGGAGAAGGGCGGGAAGCAGTGCCTAGGTCCTAGGGAAAGAGCCACTGTTTACCATCAATGTCCGATGGCGCCGTGCAACGGGCGCCAGTTGCACTGCCCCTGTTATGATCGATGTCAACTTTGACCTAGATGTCGGAGGCGCGCGGTTTACATTGAATTAATATTTTCACATTGCACTGGCGCTTGTCCGACCTACGCCTGGTTTTTATTTCGGTGGTGCCATTGGTAGAAGAGCGGGGACAGGCACTAGGTTTTTTGTATTCCGTTTCCCAAGTCCTTGCACTATGCGAATGCGCTGTAAGATAATCTCGGCACTGAGTGGTTGCACGTATCAGTGCATCGGCATGAAAAATAAAGGAACAACAATGAAAATATTAGTTACCGGTGTGGCTGGGTTTATTGGTAGTGCCGTAGCACAAAAGCTTTTAGCGCAGGGGTATCAGGTGGTTGGCGTCGATAATCTCAATGATTATTACGATGTATCACTCAAGCAGGCACGGTTAGATACTATTCCTCAAGCGGGCTTTACGTTTGTTACGCTAGACATTGCCGATCGTGATGCAGTGGCTAACTTATTTGCCGCGCACAAATTCAATCGTGTTATTCACCTAGCTGCACAAGCGGGGGTACGTTATTCGTTGGAAAATCCGCATGCCTATGCCGATTCTAACCTGGTTGGGCACTTGAATATTCTCGAAGGGTGCCGGCATCATCAGGTTGAGCACTTGGTCTATGCCTCGTCAAGCTCGGTATATGGCTTAAATGCTAAGGTGCCGTTTGAGACAAGCCACTCGGTAGATCATCCGGTATCGCTTTATGCGGCAACCAAAAAATCCAATGAGTTGATGGCTCACTCCTACTCGCATTTGTATAATATTCCGACCACAGGTCTACGCTTTTTCACTGTGTATGGTCCTTGGGGCCGTCCAGATATGGCGCCGTTTATCTTCACCAAGAAAATCCTTGATGGAGAAACCATCGACATTAATAACCACGGCGATATGTGGCGTGACTTTACCTACGTGGATGACATTGTTGAAGGCGTGGTACGGATTGCGGATGTGGTACCCGCGCGCGATGATGATTGGACGGTGGAGGGCGGCTCGCCGGCGTCAAGCTCCGCCCCTTATGCGGTGTATAACATTGGCCATGGTAGCCCGATTAATTTAATGGACTTTATTCAGGCGATTGAATCTGAGCTGGGTATTGAGGCGAAGAAAAACTTCCGTGGCATGCAGCCGGGTGATGTTTACCAAACCTATGCCGATACCCAAGACTTGTTCGCTGCGACAGGCTACCAACCCAAGGTAGGTGTGAAAGAGGGCGTTGCGCAATTTGTGGCGTGGTATAAACATTTCTACCAGAAGTAGTCATTATTAAAGCCAGCTTATGCTGTTATGGCATTTTTAAATGCACCATTATTAGGGCTTAAGCGTTATTCATACTACTTCAGTTTGGAAGGCTCGATAGACAAAGGATGAACAAGCCAATCGGCCTGTTCATCCTTTTTTGTTTGTGGTTATCGCACAATCAGCCCGAGTAGGATGCCGACCACACCAAAGTCTGCATCGCTAAAGGTGGTGTTGGCAAAGCCCAGATCGCCGAGCACTGGGAGCAGGAATACCGGCAGGAAGGTGATCAGTAAGCCTTGCGCAAACGCCCCTAATATTGCGCCGCGTCGTCCGCCGGTGGCATTACCGAACACCCCCGCTGTTGCGCCGACGAAAACAGTTTTATGGGGACAGGCACTTTGGTCCCAGTTTTATGGGGACAGGCACTTTGGTCCCGATGATTCCATTGGCGGAGGGGATACAAGCCCTGGGATTATATCAACAATCATGCACTATACCGCCTGTGCGCTAGTTGCACTGCGCCATGCAATGGGCGCCTGTCACGATTGGTGCCAAATATGACCTCCGTGTCGGAGGCGCGCCAGTTATATCGAGGAACGAGGCTTACATCGTGCTGGCGCTTGTCCGACCTACGCCAATGGTGCCATTGGTGTTTGTCCAACCTTGGTTTGGGATATTGAATATGGGGAAGGTCGGGAAGCAGTGCCTAGGTCCTAGGCCCTTTATCTACAGTGTCTGTCACGAGCGGGGGTAATAT
>NZ_MUET01000052.1:0-21064 GCF_001995685.1 Salinivibrio sp. IB282
GCAATATTGAGTGTATTATTTTATTTACTATGTAAACTAAAATTTACAAACAAGATTATCATAGAGTCTTAAACGGCCAACCGTTACTATAACCTATCCGTGATTTTTGTGTGGTTGGTTATGGCCCTGGTTCTTTCCCTCTTGCAGCAAATGAGCGTTTATCTGGTGATCGCCTATTTGCTGAGTAAAACGCCGGCGTTTATGCCGCTGCTGAGCATCTCTGGGCGACTGTCGCATAAGGTCGTTTGTTACTTCCTCTTCTCTGGGTTTTGTATTCTCGGCACCTATTTTGGTTTAAGTATCCAAGACGCAATTGCCAACACCCGTGCTATCGGCGCAGTGATGGGCGGCTTACTGGGCGGCCCGGTCGTAGGTTTTTTGATTGGGCTAACCGGTGGCTTGCATCGATATAGCTTAGGCGGTTTTACCGATCTCGCTTGCGCCATTTCTACCACTGCCGAAGGCTTGATTGGTGGCTTAATGCACCGCTACTTAGTGTCCCGCAACCAAACCAGCCGTTTGTTTTCTCCTACCGTGGTGTTGGGGGTGACCTTTGTCGCCGAGCTGGTGCAAATGGCCATCATTCTCGCGGTGGCAGAGCCCTTTGGCCGTGCATACGAGTTGGTCAGTGCGATTGCGGCGCCCATGGTGATCGCTAACTCAGTCGGCGCCGCGATGTTTATGAGCATTATTGTCGACCGAAAAACCCTGTTCGAGCGCTATTCAGCGGCGTTTTCCAGTAAGGCGCTAAAAATTGCTGAACGTTCGGTCGGTATTTTAAGTAGCGGCTTTAATCAGCAAAGCAGTGAACAGGTCGCCGCTATTATTCAGCAAGAGACCGGTGTCGGCGCCGTCGCAATTACCGATCGGGAAAAAATCCTCGCCTTTACTGGTATTGGCGATGATCATCACCTGCCAGGTACACCCATTGCCTCAGATTACACCCGTCGGGCGATTGCCGATGATCAATTAATTTATATTGATGGTGCCGACACGCCCTACTGCTGTTCATTGTCGCCTTATTGTAAGCTCGGCTCCGTCTTGGTGATCCCGCTACGCGGGGGCGATGGTTACGTGCTGGGCACGGTGAAACTCTATGAGCCGAAACGTAAGCTCTTCTCAGCAATCAATGTCACCATGGGTGAGGGGATCGCACGATTACTCTCCAACCAGATTTTGACGGGCCGTTATCAGCGTCAACAAAGCTTGCTCACCCAAGCTGAGTTAAACTTATTACGCGCCCAAGTGAATCCGCACTTTTTGTTCAATGCCTTAAATACCATTAGTGCAGTGGTCAAACGTGAGCCGGAACGTGCTCGCCAGTTAATCCAGCACTTATCCACCTTCTTTCGCAGTAACCTCAAGCAAAATCGCGAGACGGTGTCGCTTGAGCAAGAGTTGAATCATCTTGACGCGTATTTAGAACTCGAACATGCCCGCTTTGCCGATCGTATGAGTGTAGAGAAGCAGATTGATCCGGCTATCTTGCACGCGGTGATCCCAAGTTTTACCTTACAACCTTTGGTTGAGAACGCGGTGAAACATGGGATCAGCCAATTGATGGCAGACGGTAAAATTGTGATCCGTGGCTGGCAAGAAGGCGAATGCCTGTATTTACAAGTGGAAGACAATGCTGGGCTTTATCAACCAGCGGCACAGCACTCAGGGCTCGGGATGCGGATCGTTGATAAACGTGTGCGCGGTCTGTTTGGTGGCCAATATGCGCTAAAAATGACCTGTCAGCCCGATGTGTGGACGCGGGCGACCGTAACCCTCCCCTTAACTTATCAAACGCCCAACAAGGAGAGACAGGCATGATAAAGGCACTGATTGTTGATGATGAACTGCACGCTCGAGAAGCCTTGGAAGATGAGCTACTCGCGCTTGGCGGCGTTGAGGTGGTTGGACAGTGCAACAATGCTATCGACGCACTAAAAACCATCAACCAAAGCCGCCCCGATGTGGTGTTTTTAGATATTCAGATGCCACGCGTGACCGGCTTAGAGCTTCTCGCGATGCTCGACCCCGACACCATGCCTAAAGTGGTCTTTGTCACCGCTTATGATGAATACGCGGTACAAGCGTTTGAGGAGAATGCGTTCGACTATTTGCTCAAACCCGTTGAGACTGAGAGGTTGAAAAAATCACTGGAAAAGCTCACACGCGAGCTGAGCCAGAAACACGACTACCAAGTGATCACGCCCACGTTGGATTTACTCCCTTGCGCCGGACATAACCGGATTACTCTGATCCCACACCAGGAGGTCGAGGTCGCGCGTACCGCCTTAAGTGGCGTCGCACTGCTCACCGCAAAAGGCGAGTCTACCACGCACCTATCACTCAAAGTTCTGGAAGACAAAACACCACTGATACGCTGTCATCGGCAATACTTGGTACACCCTGCTGCTATCCGCGAAATCCAGCTGCTCGATAATGGCCTTGCCGAAGTGGTCACCACATCTGCGTATGTGGTGCCTGTCAGCCGTCGTTATCTCAAATCATTAAAAGATAAGCTCGGGCTATGCCAGTAACCCCCGCGCTTACCGGGCGCTAGTAAAAAAGCCCGTTGGCTTGGTTTTGAAAGTCGTTATAGCCGCGCTGCCATTCCATTCTAAAGCGCTGAGAGCCAGGACGACTTTCACACACACCCATATAGGGATTGCCATCCAACCCTAATTGGTAAGCATGGGTAGGATCGCAGTAGGCATCTATACCCTGAAGATAGCCTTGTTCATAATCGAGATAATTGGCGTTCATGCGCTCACCGGCTTGACTGGCTAGAGTCTGCAAATTTTTCAGTGAGCGCTGAGGCAGCCCCCGCTGCCCGTCTTGTTCACCAAGCCCATACCAGTTCTGTTCACCGACCAAGCCCTGGGTGGTCGATGCGGCGCATCCGACCAACAATGCGACAACCCATAATGAAAAAAATGTTTTTATCATGCTTACCCCTCACCCTACGTAAAAAAGCCCCAGCAAAAGCTGAGGCTTAGATCTTAGCGTATTTGCGCAGATATTGCCGTAAGACCAATCATTTAGATAACAATCAATCGACGCTAACCAAGGCGGCAGGCCCTGATGGCGTGGCAATCACTTCTCATCCGCGATCAGTTGTGGATTAGGCTTATACCCCACAAAGAAAGCAATCGTGGCAGCGATTGTTGCCCCCACACCGATGATGGTGGCGATATTCATCGGTAGGCTAAACCCGATTTCAGCATTAGCCAAGTACGTAACGGTCACCGCAGTCATAAACATTGCCGGAATGGTGCATACCCAGTGCAACTTATCGCGTTTAATCAGATAAGCTGCCGCGGCCCATAGCATGATCATCGCGGTAGTTTGGTTGGCCCAGCCGAAGTAACGCCAAATCACGCCAAACTCCGCTTTGGTGATCAAAAAACCGACCACAAACATGGGGATCGCAATCATCAGGCGCTTCACCATCGGTTTTTGCTGAATTTTCAGAAAATCGGCGATAATCAGACGCGCAGAGCGGAAGGCGGTATCACCCGAGGTAATCGGCAGCACAATCACCCCCAAGACCGCCATAATGCCTCCGACGGTGCCAAGTAGTGAGGTGGAAACCTCATGCACCACCGCAGCCGGACCACCGTTGGCCAGCGTTTGATTAAGCGCCTCACTGGATTCATAGAAGCTCAAGCCCAGGCTGCACCAGATAAGCGCAATCACACCTTCACCGATCATCGCGCCATAAAAGATAAAACGCCCTGACTTCTCGTTTTGCATGCAGCGCGCCATCAATGGCGACTGGGTGGCGTGGAAGCCGGATACTGCTCCACAAGCGATAGTAATAAACAGCAATGGCCACAGTGGTAGGTCGGTTGGGTGGAAGTTAGTCGCAAAGTCTAGCCCTTGGCTGTAGAAGCTGTGATCGCTCACAGCCAAGCCGATAATCAAGCCCACCGACATAAAAACAAGCAAGGCACCAAACACGGGATAAAAACGGCCGATAATTTTATCAATAGGTACCACTGTCGCCAGCACATAATAGGCAAAGATAATCCCCACCCACATCGCCACGCTCATTTCTGACAGGCTACCTAACAACTTGGCGGGACCGAGTACAAATACCACGCCCACCAACATCAAGAGCAACACCGCAAAGAAGTTCATAAAATGTTTAGCGAAGTTACCCAGATGCTCACCGACCACAGAAGGCACGGAGGCCCCATTGGCGCGAACACTCAACATGCCCGAGAAGTAGTCATGCACGGCCCCCGCAAAAATGCAGCCAAATACAATCCATAACATGGCCACAGGACCGTACAAGGCACCGAGAATCGGGCCGAAGATGGGGCCTAATCCAGCAATATTTAAAAGCTGAATCAGGTAAATTTTTTTGTCCGACAGCGGCACATAATCCACGCCGTCGCTCATGCTCATGGCCGGTGTCGCTTTTTGCGGCTTAGGCCCAAAAATTTTGGTAATAAAGGTGCCGTAAGTGAAGTAGCCCACAATCAAGGTCACCACGCATAATAAAAACCAGGACATCACTGTTCTCCATGTCGTTAGCGGCTAAGCTGCCAGTCTTTTAGTAGGGTACAGATGCCATTTTGCCGACATAGCCGCCACATTCATCTGCTTTGTCGGTGAGTGGTCGCATGGGCGAGTAAACGGTTGTAAGTACGGTTGAGCGGTTGAGGACATTAAAAAAGCCCGTCCAAGTGGACGGRCTTTTTGAGCAATAAACGCCGAGGGCGATTACTTCTTGTTAAGACGCTCTTTGATTCGAGCTGACTTACCAGAACGCTCACGCAGGTAGTACAGTTTGGCACGACGTACTGCACCGCGACGTTTAACAGTAATGCTGTCGATAACTGGCGAATGGATTTGGAAAGTACGCTCTACACCTTCACCGCTTGATACTTTACGTACGGTAAATGCAGTGTGTAGACCACGGTTGCGCTTAGCGATAACCACACCTTCATATGGCTGCAGACGCTCACGGTTACCTTCTTTTACTTTAAGCTGTACCAGGACAGTGTCACCTGCTTGAAACTCAGGCAGGTCTTTTTTCATTTGCTCTTCTTCGAGCTGCTTGATGATGTTACTCATTGTTTATAACCCTAGAATAAACTGAAACTCAATTTGATTCGGCACTTGCACGGTGTTCTTTTATGAACTCGGCAAGTAGTGATTCCTGTTCGTCAGTCAGAGCTAGGTTTTCCAGGAGCTCTGGTCGTCGTAGCCAAGTGCGACCTAGCGATTGCTTTAATCGCCAGCGACGAATGTCCTTGTGATTGCCGGATTTTAGCACCTCTGGTACCCCCAACCCGTCTAACACTTCTGGACGTGTGTAGTGTGGACAGTCTAACAACCCGTTAGCAAAGGAGTCTTCCTCTGCTGACGCCATGTCGCCGAGTACACCCGGTACAAACCGAGCAACCGCGTCCACCAGCGTCATTGCGGGCAGCTCGCCCCCACTGAGCACAAAATCTCCCACTGACCATTCTTCGTCTACATGGGTTTGAATAATGCGCTCATCTACCCCTTCATACCGGCCGCAAATCAAAATAAGTTTGTCATTGCTCGCCAGTGATTCAACCCCCGCTTGGTCGAGCTTGCGCCCTTGCGGAGAGAGGTAAACCACTTTCGCTTTATCGCCTGCGGCATATTTGGCAGCGTGAATAGCATCGCGCAACGGCTCAACCATCATCAACATACCGGGGCCACCGCCGTAGGGTCGATCATCAACCGTGCGGTGTTTGTCGTGGGTGAAATCACGCGGATTCCACGTTTCGACGTTTAACAGCCCTTTTTTTACCGCTTGGCCCGTGACTCCAAAATCAGTGACCGCTCGGAACATTTCAGGAAACAGGCTAATAATGCCAACCCACATATTTCCGCTCGCTTACTGTTGGAGTTTAAAAACCAGGATCCCAGTCAACTTCGATCCGTTGAGCAGTGCGATCAATTGACTTGATAACCTGCTCTTCAAGGAACGGAATTAAGCGTTCCTTTTTGCCAAAAGCATCTTTGAGGTTGGCTTTGACGACAAGTACGTCGTTCGAGCCGGTTTCGAGCATGTCAGTCACCGTACCGAGGTGGTAGCCTTTTGCATTCACCACGTCCATGCCAAACAGCTCACGCCAATAAAACTCTTGATCTGACAAAGCAGGCAGCGACTCAGTCCCGACTGCAATCTCAGCATTGGTCAGCATCTGCGCATCTTCGCGCTGATCCAGCCCTTTGAGCTTGGCAACATACCCCTTGTTGTGGCGTTTCCAGTCTTCTAACTCAAAACGTTGCCACTCGCCACGCACCTGGATATACCAAGGTGAGTAGGCAAAAATGCTCTCAGCTTCTTCAGTGTAAGAAAAAATCTTGAGCCAGCCACGAATACCGTATGACGCGCCTAGCTTGCCAACCACGATAGTATCTTGCTCACTCATTTCTTCTTTTAACCCTGACACTGGAGACTTACGCTGCTTTCGCGGCGTCTTTGACTAGCTTAGCCACACGGTCAGAAACCGTTGCGCCTTCGCCAACCCAGTGGTTCACACGATCCAGGTCAAGGCGTAGTTTCTCTTCCTGGCCTTGAGCAACAGGGTTAAAGAAACCGATTTTCTCGATGAAGCGACCGTCGCGCGCCTGGCGGCTGTCAGCTACAACGATTTGATAAAATGGGCGTTTTTTCGCGCCATGACGTGCCAAACGAATGGTTACCATATCGTCCTCATTTGCATTACTTAATAAAATTGGCCCCGTTTCGCGTCAGCAATGCGGGGCCTCGTGCCAAAATAAAGCTCGGGAATTTTACTCTTTATTGCTGTGAATGCAACTGGTTTAGTCAAATTTCCACCAGTTGTCCCAAGCCTCACAGCGAGTTGATCTGCCTGCCAGCACTGGGCTGACAGGCAAGTCCGCTATCTGATTAGCCCATGRATCCGCCAGGCCCACCTGGACCACCACCCGGAGGCATCATGCCTTTCATTTGGCGCATCATGTTGCGCATGCCGCCTTTTTGCATCTTCTTCATCATTTTCTGCATTTGGGTAAACTGCTTAAGC
Organism: Salinivibrio sp. IB282; assembly: GCF_001995685.1. Taxonomy (NCBI): domain Bacteria; kingdom Pseudomonadati; phylum Pseudomonadota; class Gammaproteobacteria; order Vibrionales; family Vibrionaceae; genus Salinivibrio; species Salinivibrio sp. IB282. The sequence goes on from NZ_MUET01000052.1 coordinate 7,032, forward strand.
AAACGGTTCACGTCCTGCACTTGCGTACCTGAACCTGCAGCAATCCGCTTTTTACGCGACCCTTTGATGATTTCTGGACGCTGGCGCTCACGCGGTGTCATTGAGTTGATGATCGCTTCCATTTGCAAGAACATTTTGTCATCAACGTTATCTTTCACGTTGTCGGGCACATTCGACATCCCAGGCAGCTTATCCATCATGCCCATCATGCCACCCATGCCCTTCATCTGCTCAAGCTGATCACGAAAATCGGCCAAATCGAAGCCTTTCTTCTGCTTGAACTTCTTGGCCATTTTCTCGGCTTTGTCTTGATCGACATTACGCTCGAGATCTTCGATAAGCGACAGGACATCGCCCATCCCCAAGATACGGGATGCCACCCGGTCTGGATGGAAAGGCTCCAGTGCGTCGGTTTTTTCACCCACACCCAAAAATTTGATTGGCTTACCGGTAATATGGCGCACCGATAACGCCGCACCACCACGGGCATCACCATCGACTTTGGTCAACACGACACCGGTCAGTGCTAAAGCGTCGTTAAACGCTTTGGCTGTGTTCGCGGCGTCTTGACCTGTCATGGCGTCAACCACGAACAAGGTCTCAACTGGGTTAACCGCACTATGAACGCCTTTGATCTCGCCCATCATGGCGTCATCAACGTGCAAGCGGCCAGCGGTATCAACAATCACCACGTCGTAGAACTTCAACTTGCCGTGATCAACCGCCGCTTTGGCAATATCAACAGGGTTTTGGTCGGCGCTCGATGGGAAGAAATCCACCCCGACTTCACCCGCCAAGGTTTCCAGCTGTTTAATCGCCGCAGGGCGATAAACGTCCGCTGACACCACCAAGACTTTCTTTTTTTCCTGCTCGGTAAGCATCTTACCCAGCTTGCCCACACTGGTGGTTTTACCCGCCCCTTGCAAGCCTGCCATCAAAATCACTGCGGGCGGCTGTGCCGCAAGATCTAATTTTTCATTGGCATCGCCCATCACCGCTTCGAGCTCGGCTTGGACAATTTTAATAAATTCCTGACCAGGGGTCAGGCTTTTAGACACTTCAATGCCAACGGCGCGTTCTTTGACGCGTTTGACAAAATCACGGACCACAGGGAGCGCGACATCGGCTTCCAGCAGCGCCATACGCACTTCGCGTAGGGTCTCTTTGATATTGTCTTCCGTTAACCGACCTCGGCCGCTCACATTTTTGAGCGTCCGGGATAAACGTTCTGATAAGTTTTCAAACATGCGTTACTCGCCCACTCGTCCTATTGGCCCATGATTTTTCATCTGGGTGCAATCGCTGTCGCGAAATTACTGAGATTATACCGCAATCCCCCCATCGCTTGCATGTATCGATAGCGACGAAGATTGAGGCAAGGTATACTCACACCTTCATTCTTATTGATTAACTGACTGATCGGTGACGATGGAAATTCTGACAGCCTTATTCGCATCAATGCTTTATCTGGCCGCCATTTTGCAGATCATCCCCGGCTTGTCCAGCAACAATCAAATTAGTGCGAAGCCGGTCTTTTTCACCGCCGTGGCTGCGCTGGCGCTGCATGCTTATTTGTTAAAAGACCTGATTTTATCCGGTTCAGGACAGAATCTTAGCATGCTCAACGTCGCCTCCTTGGTGAGTTTTATCATTGCGATGATGACCACAGGGCTAATTTTTCGATTGCGGCTGTGGTTCTTGCTCCCGGTGGTTTACGCCTTCGCTGGGCTAAACCTGGCGAGTGCGACCCTGCTGCCCGGTGCCTTTATTACCCATCTCGAATCGCACCCAGAAGTGCTGTTGCACATTTCTTTAGCGCTGTTCGCCTATTCAACCTTGATGATCGCCACGCTCTATGCGCTGCAACTGGCGTGGTTGGATTATCAACTCAAACACAAAAAACGCCAGGTCATTAATCACAATGTTCCTCCTTTAATGATGGTGGAGCGACAGCTTTTCAACATCATTTTGGTGGGGCAGGTTTTATTAACCTTCACTTTAGTGACTGGGTTTATTTTTGTCGATGATATGTTCGCGCAAGGGAAAGCGCACAAAGCCTTCCTTTCAATGGCCGCTTGGGTCGTGTATGGCGTGCTCCTTTGGGGACATTATCAATCAGGCTGGCGTGGACGCCGGGTGGTCTGGTTTAGTATTGTGGGCGCCTTTCTACTCACTTTAGCCTATTTTGGCAGCCGTTTTGTCCGTGAGATCCTGATCGCGGGGTAAGACAGTGCGCGCATATGGCAAAGGGCAAACAGCCCCATAGGCGCGTGGCAGTAGTGTACACTCGAGCGTAGGCTCTGATCTTCAAACAAACGTAAGGAACAGTTCGTTGGACGACATATCGACGGGAATTTTAATTTCCCTTTTGGTATTGCTTATCGTCATTTCCGGTTATTTTTCCGGGTCTGAGACAGGCATGATGGCCATTAACCGCTACCGGTTACGCCACCTTTCTAAATCAGGCCATAGCGGCGCTAAGCGGGTCGAAAAACTGCTCACTCGGCCAGACCGATTGATTGGTCTAATCCTGATCGGCAATAACTTGGTCAATATCCTGGCCTCGTCGATCGCCACCGTTTTAGGTTTGCGCCTGTACGGTGATGCCGGTATTGCAATCGCCACCGGGGTACTAACCATGGTGATTTTGGTCTTCGCGGAGGTGACCCCTAAAACGCTCGCCGCCCTCTACCCGGAACGGGTCTCTTTTATCAGCAGCTTTGTGCTGACCATTCTGATGAAAGTGTTCTATCCGTTGGTCAGTTTCGTGAACTTCATAACCAATGGCTTTTTACGGATGCTGGGGTTAGGCGCCAAGGCTGATGGCAAAGACAGCTTAAGTACCGAAGAACTGCGCACTATTGTTAATGAGGCCGGGAGTCTGATCCCGCGCCGCCACCAGCATATGCTATTGTCGATTCTTGAGTTAGWAGAAGTGACCGTGGATGACATTATGGTACCGCGTAATGAAATCACCGGGATTAATATCAATGATGACTGGAAGTCGATCATGCGCCAATTCACGCATGCTCCGCATGGACGGATGGTACTCTATCGCGACACCATCGACGAAGTGGTTGGCATGCTGCGCGTGCGCAAAGCGTACCGCTTAATGGTTGAGAAAAACGAGTTTAATAAAGAAACACTGCTGCGCGCCGCCGACGAAGTGTACTTTATTCCGGAAGGCACACCACTGAACGTGCAGATGTTGAAATTCCAACGCAACAAGCAACGTATTGGTTTGGTCGTTGACGAGTATGGCGACATGATCGGTTTGGTGACCTTGGAAGATATCCTTGAAGAGATCGTCGGTGAATTTACCACCTCATTGTCACCGAGCTTGGCAGAAGAAATTACGCCACTGACCGACGGTGGCTATCTGATTGAGGGCAGCGCCAATATTCGCGACTTGAATAAGAGCCTTAATTGGGCCCTACCAACCGATGGGCCGCGTACCCTCAATGGCCTTATCCTCGAGCACCTAGAAGATATTCCTAACAACCGCTTAAGTGTAGAGATTGATGGCCATCATATTGAAATTGTTGACGTTGCAGACAATATGATTAAGCAAGTTAAGGTATTACCGGCCAAGCAACCACAAGCGAGTGTAAACAGCTAGTTGAGCACCTTCGCATCAGCTATATCACGGCACTAGCACCCTGAAAAAGCCATGAGATGAACGCACAAAAAAGTGGGGCCTTCCCCACCTTTTTTGTGCTTGCCTCTTTTTAGGTCATCACCTAATCGCCCGTTACCACTGCCATCATGAAGAGCTGTTTTCCGTAGAGGTGTAATGCCGTAATGCTTCAATAAAGCTAGCCTCTTTGATGGGTTTCACAATCACATAATCGGCACCCGCTTGATAAAAGGCCTCATGAACATGACCGTACGCATCTGCCGTGCACGCATAGATGGGGACGCGGAGCCCTAGCGTATGACGAATCGCTTTGGTCGCATCAATGCCGCCAAGATTCGGCATATGATTATCCATTAATACCAGATCATAGGGCGCTTGTTGGAGACGTTCGAGAGCCTGCTCCCCATCTTTCACCCAATCAACATCAATCTGGTATTTGTTGCAAAACGCTTGAGCCACCATGGCATTGATTTTATTGTCCTCGACCAGCAACACCCGCTCAATGCCCAAAGACGCCGGATCAAAGGGATCTGCCTCGACGGCTTGTGCGGGTTTAGCGTGTGTCACGGTCACAGGCACAGTGACCATAAAGCGACTCCCTTTTTCCGGCTCACTGGTCACATCAATCTCCCCCCCGAGCAAGTCGAGTAAGCTTTTCACGATAGATAAGCCCAAGCCACTGCCTCCGTATGTCCGCGTGACGCTGGAGTCGGCTTGTACAAAAGGGTCAAACAAGGATGCTAGCGCTTGTTGATTCATTCCCACGCCCGTGTCAGTGACCTCTATATGTAAGCTTGTTTGCTCACCCGACTCGACTAATTTGATGGTCATCCCCACCTTGCCGACATGGGTAAACTTCACCGCATTACTCATCAAGTTGAACAGGATTTGAGTCAGACGTGATTGATCAGAGTACACCATGGTGTCACCCGCGACGGGGGCATCAATGGTCAATGCAATCTGTTTACTCTCACAAATCGGGGTATAGATATTCTCAACGGTACGAACCATATCTTGCAGATAAAAGTCGTCGTGCTCGATGGTCATCTTTCCTTGTTCAATTTTGGAAAGGTCAAGTACATCATTTAGCACAGTTAGTAAGTGCTCACCACTTTGATAGAGACTCCCTAAAAGATCTTTTTGCTCTTTTTCTTTTGCCTTATCACTCAATATTTGGGTAATCCCTAAGATACCATTAAGCGGCGTTCGAATTTCRTGACTCATCTTAGCCAAGAACTCCGACTTAGCACGGGCAGAGGCTTCAGCCGCCTCTTTGGCACGTTGACTTTGCTGCTCCGCTTCGATCAATGACGTGATCTCTTGACCCTGCCCAATCACCGCTTTCACTTGGTTGTCGACCATTAACGGCGCCAGATTCCAACGATACACCCGACGATCAATCTCTATATTCACCCCTTTTAAAATCGTCCCGTCTAATGCGCGTTGTAGGTGAGGGGTAATCGCACACATAAACTGGTCGTAGAGCCAACTCGAGGCATGGATTTGCTCGTCATAGTTAAGCTTTAGTTTGGCCGCGGGGTTAATCCGTGTAATATCAAAGTGGGTGTCCCAAACGATGATGGGTGACAAGGCATAATCAAACAGGTCTTGGAGTGAGCGCTCTTTTTCATACAAGGCATCAAACGTGGACTCCAAGGTTTTACCGATATGGTTAAACTCTTCAATATCCGATCCTGCAAAGGGCAAGGTGCGCTGTCGAGAGCGCGCGCCTTGGGTATAACGCATCAACTTTTCCAGTGAATCTGCGATGCGCGTTTGCACAAATCGATTAACCCAGATCGCTGCCACGATAATCACCATCGTGGTTAGCAGCAGGTTAATCCCCATTTGCCGCTGCAATGCCACCACATTGTCGTTTTGCTGTGCCGACAGCAGCGTAATTTTTGAAGGCTCACCAGCAATGCGTAACTTGGCTTGGCTCACTAAATAGTGGCGAAATGCTTGACTCTCGCCTGGCGCGGGAAGCGTGAGATCGCGGCCAATATCATCGTTGCTGCTCAGCGTCGAGGCGAGAGTGACGTTATCGGCAGACAACCACACCGCTTGCGTACCACTGGCGCGCTGCAAACTTTTGACAAACGAGAAGTTGCCATTAAGCATCACCACCACATATAAGTAGCCCCCCAACTTGCCGCTCGATTGAAACACAATCGGTGTGCGTCGCATTAACAGGTAGCTCTGCTCCATCTCTGTGGTGATGGTGGTTAACGCCCACCGATTAATCCCCCTTAACTGGAGGCGTAGCTGCTCTAACTGCTCACGATCAATACCATGAAAGAGGCTGCTACCGTCATGCCACAGCACACGGTCGTCTTTGGCGATAAAACGAAAATCGGGGGTGTTGGCCACGTCTTGCTGTTCTTGCTCGATAAAGTAATCATCTAAGGCAGCACTGTCCTCATTCGCCACCATTGATTGCAATGTCATACTCGCGGCATTGGTATTTTGATGAATTTGCAACGAGGTCAAGCGACTATCAAACACATTTTGCAGCAGACGAGACGTCTGCGTCAGGGTACGGGTGATTTCTTGATTAATCCCCGCCAACGTCAGCTGATAACTCTGTATATACACCCCGGCCGTCACAAAGAGGAAGAAGACCACGATCAAACGGGTCAGTAATTGAGACAGTGACAGCTTCGGCGATCCCGATATGGCCATTTTTTAGTCCGAGTATCTAAATGCTTGTTTTTTAAGCGCTTTTATTCGCTCAGGATCATCGTAGCGAGTAACCACTTCAAACCGCCCAGAATAGACCACAGGCACAGGTTGATGCTCAATATCACGCTTGATCGCCTCGGCCATGGCGACACCTGTGTCATCATTCATTCTCATCACAGTCACATCGAGTTGACCGGCGGCAATCGCGTCGAGTTCTGCCGAGCCACCGCCCCAGCCGTTGAGCCCAACCGTATCACGACCTAATTCATCTAAGGCCTGGACGGCACCAAACGCGACATCGGTTGCACACGCATAAATAAAGTCGAGCTTTGGATTATTATTTAGCATCGCTTTCGCCGCTTGGTAACCCGATTCTTGATCACCCTTGGTGTAATAAGCAGACAGCAAACTGCTATCACCGTGCGAGCTCATGGCCTCAATAAAGGTATCTCCCCGTGCATCACTGACATAACCTTGCGAAAAATAAAGCACCGAATAGTTCACGCCTTCAGGATATCGCTCTTGGTAATAGCTTGCCAATGCACGGCTACCACGTTGGTGATCAAACCCCACATATAAGAACGGCTGATTGTCTTGCCACGCTTTTACGGGCGTGGTGATATTTTGCAAAATAAGCTTGGTTTTGGTTTGTGATAACACATGGTTAATAAATTTACGGTGGCGCWCACTGTTCAAGGTAAAAATGAGATAATCGGCACCATCACGTAACGCCGCATACAACGAGGCACTTTGCTCACGAATATCAGTATTAGGGCGCGTCGTCACTTCCTGAAGCTCATAGGGGATATTGAGCGCATTCAGCCGCCGCTCGAAGGCACGCACATTACGCTGCCAGTAATCGGATATTTGCTCGCCTGGCACCACCACTGAGATTTTTATCGGCTCCATGGCACCTAAAAAAGGCACGGGATCACGCTGTACGAGCGCATCCAATTCGGTGGTTAGCCTTTTTTGCTCCGGGTGCAGCGCAAGATACTCATCATAGGACCAAAAACCATTGAGTGATCCGTGGGCATTCGGCATCACCATCAGCAAGGTAAGCCCAGTTAACCAACGGCAAAAACGGATCGCGTCATTTAGATGTCTAGTGCGTAAACTCACTTTTATCCCACAGCCCTTTTGTTTCCGAATCAGTGCCAGCTTAGCGAAACCCGTGCACCGACGCAGCGAGAAAAGCGAGAAGMGTGCTTGATGAGGCAAAAAAGATGCAACAAAGCCTACACTTCCCAAGCATTTATCTAGCAATCAAGACAAAAAGGGAGAAGCCATCAATACCAACAAAAACGGCAGCCCAAATAGGGGCTGCCGTTAGCGTTCAAAAACAGAGACGCGCTAGTCGACACGCAACGTTTGTAACATGGACTCAGGTAAGGAAAGATCATCGTTTTTGTTCACGGTCACCCCGGCATCGATGATGGCACGCGCGATATCTTTCGCCTCGTTAAGTGAGTGCATCTCATACGTCCCGCATTGATACTCGTTAAGCTCAGGGATCTTGTCTTGCGACGGTACAACCAGCACATCTTCCATCGCCAATTCCCATGCTTTCGCCACCTCAGGCTCTTGGGGCTCACCAATCAGGCTCATGTAAAAGCCAGTACGACACCCCATCGGCGAGATATCAATGATCTCCACCTTGTCGCTGTTGAGGTGGTTACGCATAAACCCAGCAAATAGGTGCTCGAGCGTGTGGATCCCTTTTTCCGTCAAGTGCTCTTCGTTAGGACGACAAAAACGAAGATCAAACACGGTAATCGTATCACCGCTGGGGGTCTGCATCGTTTTTGCAACGCGCACAGCCGGTGCATGCATGCGCGTGTGGTCAACCGTAAAACTATCTAATAGTGGCATCTTACCTCCTTTGTTCCTCGCGGCGACCCTTAAAATGGCCACCAGCTCAGATTATCCTCGAGTCGTTGTCGGCAACCTTTTAGCTGCCAACCGTAGTCCTTTGCTTGTTGTTCGACTTTGCGCGCCACGCGTTTTAACCCAGGTTTCCCCTCAAACGAGCCGCGCTGAAATCCACCTCTACCTTCATGGTAAGCCAAATATTGGCGATACACATCCCACTTTGACACCCCAAGTTGGCGGTAGGTTGCATCGGTATACCAGCCAATAAACTGTAACGCATCGGCAAAGTCAGTACGGGCGCCACCATTATCTGTGGCTTTTTGATAATCGGACCAAGCCGGGTCTTGCGCCTGCGCATAGCCATAGGCACTGCTCACTCGCCCCCACGGCAAGATGCCTAACACATAATCACGCGGGGGCAAGGCATCATGCACAAATGCACTCTCTTGCTTTACGAACGCCATGGCCACTTGGATGGGCGTCCCCCATTCCTCTTCCATATCCACCGCCGCTTCAAACCAATCGGGGTGCTGGTCGAAGATCGCACAGAGGTTGTTGGGATTATCCGGCGGTGGTGTGGCACATCCTGATACCATCACCACGGTGAAAAGTGCACCAATATGACGGGAAAAGTGCTTCCTGCTCATCGTCGTCCGTCCAATTACCAGCTTTCAGCCATGGGCACATCTTTAAAGTAAGCATTCAAAAACGCTTCAAAGCTTTGTGTATCACTGTCTTCTACCGCTTTTTGACGCGCAACGCTTTGTTTGGCTTCTTGTAAAAAGTCGGCATCACTGTGGATATTGTAAGGCACCTCCGCTAGCGCCGCTTTGTGGTCACGCGCAAGGCTTAGCCCTAGGCCGCCAATTCCACCTTGCGCTATCACGTCAGCGAGAACACGGCCAGATAGTGTGAGCTCTGGGTTATCAAAGCAGGTGATCATCTTGTCACAGACGGTCTCATAACGATGATCCCCAACGGCTTGATCCATCACTTTCGCCAACTGCTTAAGCTCACCCATGACTTGTAATCCCCACTCTGCTTGCGTGAGGGTCTCGCCTTCGCATCCTGTGGTCAGGGTTAACCCTGGCTTGCGACCTTCGAGTACAATTTTGTTCCAATTGTCACGCCAGCAATTGAGTTCAGGATCAGTCATCGGCTCAGAGGGGGACAAGGCACACCAGGCGACGAACAGATCAAGGAAATGAATCTGATCCTCTTCAATCCCCACCGCGCTGTATGGGTTCACATCCAAAGAGCGGACCTCGATGTACTCGACACCGCCTCGCTCAAGCGCTTCGGTCGGCTTTTCACCGCTTTCGGCATTCCGCTTAGGGCGTATGGGGGCATATAGCTCGTTTTCAATTTGCAGCACATTGGTGTTGAGCTGACGATACGTCTCGCCATCACGAATACCTAGCTTGGCAAACGCGTATGAGGGGGTACGAATCGCGTTTCTTAAACCTTCAAGATATTGCTCTAGGGTGTTAAAGCCAATTTTTAGATCCGCTTGCGCATTGTTGGTATACCCCAAATCACTCAAGCGCAGCGACGTTGCATAAGGTAAGTAACACGTCCCTGACGGCATATGCTCAAAGGGCAATTGGCTTTCCGCATGCTTGATAAACGAGCCACATAAAGCAGGTGACGCACCAAATAGATAAGGGATCATCCAACCATGGCGGTAATAATTACGAATAAGATCAAAGTACCCTTGGGTGACTGACGCTTGGCTTACCGTGTCTGAGTGGTACAAATGCTGCCAAAATGTCTCAGGCAAAGAGATGTTAAAGTGCACTCCTGAGATCACTTGCATGACACTGCCATAGCGATGCTTGAGCCCTTGGCGATACAAAGTCTTCATGCGGCCGATATTTGAGCTGCCGTATTGCGCCAAGGTGATATCGTCTTCCGATGCCACCACGCATGGCATTGACATGGGCCACAATTGTTCGTCGCCCATTTGCTGATAGGTAAAGCGATGGATGTCCTGCAACTCATCCAGCATCCCTTTCACCGACGTGTTAACAGGGGTAATAAACTCCAACAGCGATTCCGCAAAATCCGTCGTGATCCAACGGTGTGTCAGCGCCGATCCAAGTGTCTCTGGATGCGCCGTCTGCGCTAAGTGGCCTGTTGGCGTAATGCGTAATGCCTCGCGCTCCAATCCGCGGCCAATCCCCTTTAAGGCATCTGGGTTCTGCGCTAAACGCGCTAACCGTTGGGTAAAGTCAGTCAAAATGTATCTCTTATTTTTTTAAGCTGCGTGGCGGTCAATATAAACAAGCTATTGCTCAAAAGCCATCACGCAGCGGAGTAAGTTTATCCAAATAGGCTTATCGATAATCAAGCGCTAACCTGCGCACTGGCAAGCCAAGTTGACGTAAGCTATCGCTAAGGCGAGACGCATCCCCGACCACAATAATTTGATAGTCGTTAGGATCAAACCAACGTGTCGCTTGGGCATTCAGCTGTTGCAATGTGATTGATTGCAATGAGGCTTTTTGTGCCTCACGGTAGTTGTCGTCTAAATCAAAGGCCTCAATATGCGCGATCAAGCCTGCTTTTTCCCATGGCGTTTCATAACGCAGCGCATCACGCTGACCACTCGATTGACGCAAATAGGCAAGCTCTTGCTCAGTAAACCCATTTTCTTGTGCATGAGCCATTTCTCTCCAAAGCTCTTTAATGGCATCGGCACTGGCATCCGCACGCACATCGGCACTCACTTCAATGGTCCCGGTTTGACGACCACCATACACTCCACTGTGGGCGCCGTAGGTATAGCCTTTGTCTTGACGCAAGTTTTGATTCAGGCGCGCATTAAAATTGCCCCCTAARTTAAAGTTGGCTAAGCGGGTTTTAAACATCGGGCCGGTGGCATCGTAGGGCATACCATGGCGCACCATACGAATACTGGTTTGGGAGGCTTGCGGTTTATCCACCAGCCAAATTTGTGCCTGGTCGTAGTCTTTCGGAACGGCACGCGCCATCTGAGCCGTCGGTGGCGTTTGCGCTTGCCACGGCGTGATCCGGTTGGCGAGATTGATCGCATGTTCACGCGAAAGATCACCCACCACAATCAATTGGCTGCCTTGCAATACGTAGTGCTGGCGATAGAAGTGTTTCACATCATCAAGTGTCATGGCTGCAATATCTTCCGCGACACCTCCCTCTGGGGCGCGGAAGGTGGCATCTTGATATAACAGCTGGTTTGTCGCTTGACTAGCTAACCAACCGGCATCATCAGCGCGAGAGGCCATGCCCTCCAATAACTGGGTTTTAACACGATCAAAATCTTTTTCTGCAAAGGTCGGCGCGCGCAAGGTTTTATTGACCAGTTTCAGGGTCTCACCCAGATGCTTTTTCAGTGATGTTACCGTGATTTGTGTATGGTAACTGTCTGCGTCGACATTGACTTGACTGCCCAGCTTGTCTAGCGCTCGAGTCAGCTCAGCGGCTGACATACCTGCCGCGCCCTCGGTCACCATGGTGGCCGTTAAGTGAGCGATGCCTCGCTGATCGTTAGGCTCCATCGAGGTGCCGGCGGGTAAACGAAGCTGCAAGGTGACCGTGGGTGTCTCGCGGCTCACTGTGCCTGCCAGGTGAATACCATTGTCTAAGTCCGCCCGATAAATGCGTGGCACATTCACCGTAACACTCCCATTCGGAGCCGGGATCTGGGTGCGATCGAAGTCTTCTGGCGTATCACGTCGCGCTAACGTGTCGTGCGGGTTTTGCGTCTGTACCTGACCATAATCTGGACGCTGATAGATAAAATTCGCTGGCGCCGCCACCAAATCCGTCCGCCCAACGGGGACCACACTGGTGTTCACTGCGGGCTGACCTTTTATCCATTGCCGATAGCTTTCCATCACCTTGTCAGGGGTCACCGCATTAAGGCGTGCAAGGCGCTGATTCATACGGTTTGCATCACCGTAGAGCGTATAATCTCTGGCCAGCTGTGAGACCTTGCCGTCGACACTTTGCAGCGCAAAGATGTTATCGGCTTCCACCATGGATTGGATTTGGTCGATATCCTCGTCACTGACTCCTTTCGCCTCAAACTGCGTCAGAGTTTGCGTTAACAAGGTACGGATCTCAGCCAGTGATTGGCCTTGGCGGCCGACACCGTAGATCTCAAACGTACAGGCCAGCTCACCGCACTGATGCGATGCGCCTGCACTTAACAGCTGCCCCGTTTGCACGAGGGATTGATAAAGCACACTGTCACGCCCTTGCCCCAATACATTGGCCAGCACGCCCAAGCGCGTCGTGGTATCCGTCTCAGGCACACTGGTAGGAAAGGTCATTACCAATACCGGTTGCGAAACCTTATCTTCCAATGTCACAAAGCGAGGGCCGTCCAGCGTGACCGGTTGAGGTTTCGCCTCTGGTATTGATGGGCCTTGAGGAATATCACCAAAGTATTTTTTCACCCAAGCAAGGGTTTGCTGAATATCGATGTCGCCACCAATGGTGAGGGTGGCATTGTTCGGCCCATACCAGCGCAGAAAGAATTGCTTGAGATCGCCGACATCGACACGGTTAAGATCCTCAACGTAACCAATCACCGGCCATGAGTAAGGGTGACTCTCAGGGTAGAGTGCTTGATTAATCGTCTCGTTAACACGGCCATAAGGAACATTGTCTATCCGAAATGCGCGTTCGTTTTTCACCGTGTCACGCTGCACTTCAAATTTGCGTTGAGAGACCGCATCGAGCAAAAAGCCCATGCGATCAGATTCAAGCCAAAGGACACGCTCAAGCTCGTTAGCCGGCACGGTCTGGTAATACTGGGTGGTGTCACGGTTGGTTGAGCCATTGTTATAGCCCCCTACTTCTTTTATGCGCTTGCCGTGATCGTCTACGTGCTCTGAGCCTTCGAACATCATATGCTCAAAAAAGTGTGCGAAGCCAGATTTCCCCGGCTCCTCCCGGGCAGAGCCCACGTGATAACGCACATCAACGTTAACAAGAGGGTCAGAGTGATCCTCATGTAACAGCACCGTCAGTCCATTATCTAATTCAAATTGTTGATAAGGAACTTGGGCACTGCCCGCTGGGGGCGAGACAGTTTTGATCCACGTAATGCCCTCAGGCGTTTGAGTGGGTGAAGAGCCAGTCAGTTGGCACCCTGACAAGACAGATAATAAGAAAAATGTGGCGAGCAATAAACGTGGCATAGAATCATTCCTAACCGGCTACCCAACGAAATGAAATCACAATCACTAGGTAGCGCGATGCTTTTGCAACAAAGATAATCAACCAGCACCAAGATTGGCGAAGGCGCAGCCAACCGGCCACCACGCAAAGCGGATCACCCATAACCGGGACCCAACTTAATAGCAAGGCAGCATAACCATAGCGTTGCAGCCCTGCGAGCGCTCGGCGGTGCCATGATTGACGCGGTTGATAATCGGGCAGCCAACGCCCAATGGCGTAGTTGGTCATACCACCGAGCGTATTGCCGACCGTGGCAATCGCCACAACGATCCCATCCGCGAATGAGTGCTGGGTTAATAAATACACCAGATTGGCTTCAGAGCCACCAGGCAATAAGGTCGCACTTAAAAAGCTGGTGGCAAATAAGGTTGCCAGCAGCATCCAATCGTCCATTCGACCTCATGCAGTATCATTGGTTCAGCGCCTACGACAAAGCGCTCCCCCGGGGTGAATAGCTAAGCCGAGGGCATTTCCAACACACGCTTACCACGTGTATGACCTGTTTCTAACGCTTTGTGCGCCTGTGCGCCCTGTTCAAGCGGGTAGACGGCCGCGATATCTATTTTCAGATCGCCCTGATCAAGCATGTCGAGCAAGCGCTGAGTCTGCCAAGTAT
>NZ_MUET01000053.1:0-20756 GCF_001995685.1 Salinivibrio sp. IB282
CATCAAGAGCGACGTCGTAGGGTTCTAGCCATTCCATTGCGTGCGGCTGGAAACCGAAGGCCATGATCACCGCATCCGCTTCCAGCACATGCTCACTGCCTTCAATCGGCTCTGGGCGGCGGCGACCCGCGGCATCAGGCGCTCCGAGCTGGGTTTTTACCACAGTAACCCCACTCACATTGCCGTTACCGTCAACTTCAATCCCCAGCGGTTGCAGGTTGAACATAAAGTTCACCCCTTCTTCGCGGGCATTTTTCACCTCACGGCGCGAGCCAGGCATGTTTTCCTCATCCCGACGGTAGGCACAGGTGACACTGGCGGCTTGTTGGCGAATAGAGGTCCGAACACAGTCCATCGCTGTATCCCCGCCGCCGAGTACCACCACACGTTTACCGGCCATATCGATGAACGGTGGGGCGTTATCCAGTGCCATCACCTTGTAAGTATTGGAGACTAAGAAGGGCAGCGCATCAAAGACGCCAGGTGCATCTTCATTAGCCAGCCCTGCACGCATGTACTTGTAGGTACCTACCCCTAAGAAAACGGCATCGTAGTCGTTAACCAAGGTTTGCATGTCAATATCTTTGCCCACTTCGGTGTTAAGGCGAAACTTAACGCCCATCTCGGTAAAGACGCGCTGGCGATGTCGCATCACATCTTTTTCGAGCTTAAACGATGGAATGCCAAAAGTGAGCAAGCCTCCAATTTCTGGGTAGCGGTCAAAGACCACGGGTTTGACCCCGTTGCGGACCAGCACATCAGCGCAGGCGAGCCCCGCTGGGCCGGCACCAATCACGGCGACCTTTTTGTCTGTCCACTCGACGTGTGACATGTCAGGCTTCCAGCCCATTTCAAAGGCTTTGTCCGTGATGTACTTTTCGACATTGCCGATGGTGACGGCGCCAAAGTCGTCGTTGAGGGTGCAGTCACCCTCGCACAGACGGTCTTGTGGACAGACACGGCCACATACCTCGGGCAAGCTATTGGTTTGGTGTGATAACTCTACCGCTTCAATTATCCGCCCTTGGTTGGCAAGTTCCAGCCATTGAGGGATATAGTTATGTACCGGGCACTTCCATTCGCAATACGGGTTACCGCAATCAAGGCAGCGATCGGCTTGTGCTGATACTTCCTTTTCGGTGAAGGGTTCGTAGATTTCGACGAACTCAATTTTGCGCGTTTCAATCGCTTTCTTACGCGGGTCAATGCGTTGTACATCAATAAACTGATAGATGTTCTGGCTCATGGGTCCCTCCTTTTTACTGCGCCTGAACGCGCAACTCGGTCGCGCTGCGACTTTGATGGCCTAACAGCGTATTCACATCTGCCGCCTTGGGTTTAACCAAGTAGAAGCGGTGAACCCAATGATCGAACGCATCCAGCAGCTGTTGTGCACGATCCGAGCCGGTCAGCTCAAGATGTTGCGCAATCAATCCACGTAAATGCTCTTGATGGATAGTGAGTGTCTCAAGTGACAGTGCCTCGACTAATTCAGGATTGATATGGGCATGGAAGTCGCCCTGCTCATCCAGTACATAGGCAAAACCACCGGTCATCCCGGCGCCAAAGTTGACCCCAGTGCGACCGAGAATGGCCACTACACCCCCCGTCATGTATTCACACGCATTGTCGCCCGCGCCTTCCACGATGGCATGGACGCCAGAGTTACGCACCGCAAAGCGCTCACCGGCTTTACCCGCTGCAAACAATTTACCCCCCGTCGCACCGTATAAGCAGGTGTTACCCATGATGGTGGACTCGTGGCTGGCAAATGCTGAGCCGACAGGGGGGCGGATCACTATTTGTCCGCCGCTCATGCCTTTTCCGACGTAGTCGTTGGCATCCCCGATAAGGGTGATGTTCACCCCCGCGGCATTCCATACCCCGAGAGACTGGCCGGCGGTCCCTTGCAGCTGCACATCCAGTGGGTTGGCAGCCATCCCGGTATTGCCGTAACGTTTGGCAATTGCGCCAGACAAGCTGGCACCGACTGAACGGTCGGTATTACGAACCGATTTGTAGATGCTGGCACTGTGGTTAGCGGCAATGGCTTCACCCAGTTCACCAAGTAGTGCTTGGTTCAGCTCGGCTTTATCAAATGGTGTGTTAGGCTCACTGCAATACAAGGTCTTACCGGGCCATGGCGTCGGCGCATCGAGAATATGGCTCAAATCAAGCTTCAGTTGCTTGGCGGTAAAGCCATCGACGGCTTCCAGGAGGTCGGTACGGCCAATCAGATCGGTGAGCTTTTCCACGCCCAGTTCGGCCAGTAGCTCGCGCACTTCTTCCCCTAGGCCTTTGAAGAAGTTCATCACTTGCTCGGGAAGGCCTTTGAAGTGCTCACTACGCAAGGTTTCATCCTGGGTCGCGACCCCGGTGGCACAGTTATTGAGGTGGCAAATACGAAGATATTTACAGCCAAGTGCCACCATAGGGGCAGTCCCAAAGCCAAAGCTTTCTGCGCCTAAGATAGCCGCTTTGACGATGTCTAAACCGGTTTTTAGTCCCCCATCGACTTGTAAACGGATCTTATGGCGTAAGCCGTTTTCAACCAGTGCTTGCTGGGTTTCAGCGAGACCCAATTCCCATGGGCTGCCGGCATATTTCACCGAGGTGAGCGGGCTTGCGCCTGTTCCACCGTCATACCCTGAGATAGTAATCAGGTCGGCATATGCTTTGGCGACCCCAGTGGCAATGGTGCCAACACCGGGTTCTGAAACCAGCTTGACTGACACGAGTGCTTGTGGGTTCACTTGTTTTAAATCGAAGATCAGCTGGGCCAAATCCTCAATCGAGTAAATATCATGGTGTGGTGGGGGCGAAATCAAGGTCACGCCGGGGACGGAGAAACGCAGTTTAGCAATTTCTGCGGTGACCTTATGGCCAGGCAGTTGTCCGCCTTCACCCGGTTTGGCACCTTGCGCGACCTTGATTTGCRGCACATCCGCATTGGTCAAGTAATGGGGGGTGACGCCAAAGCGCCCCGATGCAATCTGTTTGATGCGTGAATTGCGCTCGCTATTGAAACGACGTGGATCTTCCCCCCCTTCGCCCGAGTTAGAGTGGCCACCAAGACGGTTCATGGCAATGGCCAGGGCTTCGTGCGCTTCCGGGCTTAAGGCACCGATAGACATCGCCGCCGAGTCAAACCGTTTGAACAGCTCCGTGGCTGGCTCTACGCGCTCGAGCGCGAGCGGTGAGGCGGCTTTTTTCAGTTGCATTAAATCGCGCAAGGTCGCCACAGGGCGCTGGTTCACGGTGTTGGCGTAGGTCTTGTAGTCCATGGTCTCGCCAGAACGCACCGCGCTTTGCAAGTTGGTGACCACGTCTGGATTGTAAGCGTGGTATTCGCCATCGTGGACATACTTGAGTAAACCACCGTGCTCAAGCGGTTTGCGCTTGATCCACGCTCGGCGAGATAGGTTGATCAAATCTTGTTGGAAATCATCAAAGTTGGCCCCTTGAATGCGGCTAGCCACGCCTTTAAAGCAAAGCTCAATCACATCCTGGTGCAAGCCAACCGCCTCAAACAGCTGTGAGCAACGATAAGAGGCAATGGTTGAAATCCCCATTTTTGACATGATCTTGTACAGGCCTTTATTGATGCCATTACGGAAGTTGACCATCACATCGCGATAAGGCTTATCGACGGCACCAATATCGACCAAATTCGCCAGTGTTTCATAGGCTAAGTAAGGATAAACCGCCGTGGCACCAAACCCGAGCAACACCGCAAACTGATGCGGGTCACGGGCGCTGCCGGTTTCGATAATGATATTGGCATCACAGCGCAGGTTTTGGTTAACCAAGCGCTTTTGCACCGCACCGACGGCCATGGCGGCAGGGATCGGAAGTGTCTCTTTATTGATGCTGCGGTCAGAAAGCACCACCAAAACCGTCCCATCACGGACACAGCGCTCGGCCTGATCGCATAAATCGAGGATGGCTTGGTGAAGATCTTTCTCACTCGGATCGTAATTGATATCTAAAATGGTGTTGCGATAATAGGTATCGTCTAGCTCGAGCAGTTGCACCAGATCCGAGAACAAAAGCACCGGAGACTTAAACGCGACCCGCTCGGCGTGGCCATCGGTTTCGCAGAACACATTCATTTCACGGCCAATACAGGTGGCCAGAGACATCACGTGGTTTTCACGTAAAGGATCAATCGGTGGGTTAGTCACCTGGGCAAATTTTTGCCGGAAGTAATCGCTGACACAGCGTGGACGCGACGACAACACAGCCATGGGCGTATCATCCCCCATGGAGCCAGTGGCTTCTTGGCCAATATCGCCCAGCACTTTGACGACCTGGTCYACTTCCTCATTCGACATCCCAAACAGCTTTTGATAGGTCTTAAGCTGGGCATCTTTAAGGTTTCGGCTGCCTTCACTGGTATCAGGATCCAAGTTTTCGAATGGGGTAAGACGACGGACATGTTGATCTAACCACTCGCGATACGGGTGACGGCTTTTTAGCTCATCATCGATTTCACCCGAGTGCCAAATCTTCCCTTCGCGGGTGTCGATCACTAAAAGCTCACCGGGCCCCACGCGGCCTTTTTCTGACACCTCATCAGGCGCGTAATCCCAAATCCCAATCTCGGAGGCGAGAGTAATAAATTTATCTTTGGTGACCACATAGCGCGCTGGACGCAAGCCATTGCGATCAAGGTTACAGGCGGCATAGCGGCCGTCTGACATGACAATACCGGCTGGCCCGTCCCAAGGCTCCATATGCATGGAGTTAAAGTCGTAAAACGCACGCAGCTCATCATCCATGTCTGGATGATTTTGCCATGCGGGCGGCACCAGTAAGCGCATCGCCCGGAATAAGTCCATCCCGCCGGCGAGAAAAACTTCCATCATGTTGTCGAGGCTTGAGGAATCAGAGCCTGATTCATTCACAAACGGGGCGGCTTGATGTAAGTCAGGCAACAGAGGGGAGTTAAACTTGTATGCACGGGTACGCGCCCACTGACGGTTCCCCTCAATGGTGTTGATCTCGCCGTTGTGGGCAAGGTATCTAAAGGGTTGGGCGAGCGGCCAGCGTGGCTGGGTATTGGTACTGAAACGCTGGTGGAACAAACAGATGGATGACTCTAAGCGCAGATCCGCGAGATCGGTGTAAAAGCGTGGTAGATCCGCTGGCATACACAACCCTTTGTAAACAATGGTTTGTGTGGATAGGCTGGTGACATAAAAGTCTGCATCGTCTGCCAGGGCTTTTTCTGCACGGCGGCGCGCAATATACAGGCGTCGCTCTAAATCGCGTGCGCGCCAGCCTGCTGGACCATTAACAAACACTTGTTCAATGACAGGCTGAGACTGTTTGGCGATGTCTCCGAGTACATCTGGGTTGGTCGGTACGGTCCGCCATCCCACCACTGAGAGTGTTTCAGCGTTGATTTCTTGCTCGAAGCGTTGTTTGGCTTGTTGGGCTTTTGCCGGATCGGCACTGAGAAAAATCATGCCGACCGCATACAGGCGGCTTAGCTTCCATTGATTTTGTTCGGCAATAAGGCGGAAAAAGCGGTCGGGCTTTTGCAGCAGTAGCCCACAACCATCGCCTGTCTTGCCGTCAGAGTTGATGCCACCTCGGTGGGTCATGCGGTCAAGTGCAGCGATGGCAGTACGAACCAGCTTGTGGCTGGGCTCCCCCTCTTGATGGGCGATAAGGCCAAAACCACAGTTATCTTTTTCCAACATTGGGTTGTACAGCGACATTGCAATTCTCCCTTGCTACTGCGTTACGCGCAGTGATTGCATTTATTGTCGTGATCCTCCTGACCACTCTGAACAGCTTCGCTTTGTGACTCTGCGCTCGTTATGTTGTGATTTTTTAACGAGAAAAGTCGGTCATTTACTCCCTAACTCACTGTTTTATCGATGGATTGACAGAGAGTGCACGGGCAAAGCGCTATTCAGCGACCTTCCAAATTAACGGCAAACCTTGCAAAGGTCAAATTTTTATATGCATTCTTTATGCATAGTAATCAACGTCCATCTTGATTGTAAATTGCTGATATTATTCTTCTTTTTGTCGAAATTATGCCAAATAATATCTATTCGCAATTATGCTATTTTGTTAAATAATTATTAAATAAAAGGTGAATTCGAGTAGATATTCTAGCTTTGAGCAGAAATAAAGAAGGGTGCGTTATATGCCTTCTCTTTCATAGCAAAAAGCACTGTCGATTGATGTAATAAAATAACAAATGATATTCACAAAGCTGTGAACAGGACAATCACGCGTTCTATCAAAATTGTGGCAAAATACGTCGCCGGTGAGGCGTTACGTCAATACGATCAAGGACAGTCATTAGGCAGACAGGAGTGGCATGGGGTTTTTTAGTTTTAGCTTGGTTCTAGTGTTAGGCGTGTTGCTCGGTTACGGGTGGCGCGCGCGTCGATCGACACTGGCGTTATCCGATTGGCGGGTGTACATGGCTGGGTTAGACACGCCGCATGCGATTGTCGCGGCCGATGATGGTGATATCTTGTACGCCAACGCTTCTTGTGTGGCCTCTTTTTCACTGGTAGGCAGCCATAACCGATTTAAAACCGCCAATGAAAAGCAGCAGCAAGCGGTGCGCGCCTTTATTGTGGCGCAGCGCTGGCCTCAGCCGTTTTCTAATGTTGAAGCCAAGGTAAGCGCCCCSGGCGCAAATCGGGTGCGGGTTGAGGTGACCTTATCTGGCTTGCCGATCCGCTGTTTTGGTAAGCGTGCCTGGCTCATTTCACTTTCTGCCTCTGAACCCAACACGCAATGGCACCTGCAGCAACAAGAACAAGGTGTGCTTTTAAGCGTGATTAATTCCTTGGCGGAGCTTGTCTGTTTTCAGGATGTGGAGGGCAATGTGGTAGGCACGAACGCCGCCTTTGATCGTTTCTGGCAAGGACGTGAGCAGGAGGCTGTGCTTTGGCAAGCCGGTGAACCGCTCTCWGAGCCGCGAACCGTGCGTACCTGGGCGACACAACCTCACGATGAAAGCTGCTTGTTGGAAACCAATATTACGACGCTAAAAAATGACAAGCAGGAAGTGATAGGCACATTGAGTATCAGCCATGATGTGACCAATTGGCATCAGATGCAGGAGCGGTTACAAAAAGAAGCACAACGACGTCACTCGGTTGAGCAAGTGCTGGAGCAGCGAAGTAACTTGCTCAGTGCGATTTTCCAAGCCAGTGTCGACCCTATCGGCATTTTTGATCAAGACTATTACCACCTTGCTTGCAATCAAGCGTATGCGGATGCGCTTGGCACCACCATTGACGCACTCGAGAATGCTCCCGCGCAACATGTGGTGGATCCGGAGATATTTGATCAGCACAAAGCGCGCGATAAGCAGGTGCTGGAAACGGGTGGAACCATTACCTATGAAGATGTCATTTTAACCGGTACGGGCGAGCAAACTTGGTATGAGGTGACCAAATCACGCATTCAAGATCCGGTGACCTTGGCTCCGGCTGTGCTGCTGATGGCACGAGACATTACCGAACGGAAAGAGACACAACAACAGTTAGCCGATGCCATCATGGCACTGCAAGATCTCAGCTTTGTTGATAGTCTCACGCAAGTGGCTAACCGACGCAGTCTTGACGAGCAATTAAGCACACTCTGGCGCTCACACGCCAGAGAGCAGACACCGCTTGCGTTTATTCTCTGCGATATTGATCATTTTAAGCTTTACAACGATCACTATGGCCACCAGCAAGGTGACTGGGCCTTACAGCAAGTGGCTAAGGCGCTCAAATCGTCCGTTCATCGCCCGATGGATATGGTTGCCCGCTATGGGGGGGAAGAATTTGCGATTGTCTTACCACAAACAGGGCTACATGGCGCGATGGATGTGGCCGAAAGGGCGAGGCAAGCGATATTGGCGGCGAACATCGAGCACTTGGATGCGGCATCAACCCAGCAATTAACGATGAGCCTGGGGGCGGCCTGTATGATCCCAGCGCCGGAACAAGATTATGGTGACTTGGTACAATTTGCTGATCGCGCGTTATATCAAGCCAAACGACATGGCCGCAATCGTGTGAGTGTTTGGCAAGGTGCGTCTCATTCACGCCCATCAACCACGCAACGAGCCTCGGTGGCTGAATCTATTCACTTCGAACCTGGCGGTTAATAAGCCTATATGAAACAACTTAAAGTCCTTGCCCAATATTACGTCGACTTACTGGTCAAATTAGGGATTGTACGTTTTAGCATGCTACTGGCTTTAGCGCTTGTGGCGCTGGCGGTGGTGGTGCAAGTGGGGATCACCTTAGTCCTTGAGGGCACGGTTCAAAATATTGATATCATCCGCTCGGTTTTCTTTGGCCTAGTGATCACGCCGTGGGCAGTCTACTTTTTGTCGGTGGTGGTCGATCAGCTGGAAGAGTCTCGTCAGCGGTTATCAAAACTGGTCTCCAAGTTGGAAGAGATGCGCGCGCGTGATATGCGCCTCAACCGCCAACTGACCGAAAATATTGAGCAACTCAACTCGGAAATTGAAGAACGAGAGAAAGCAGAAAGTGCGCGCCAGCAGGCGATTAAAGATCTAGAAAACGAAGTCTATCAGCGTGAAAAAGCACAGCTTGAGCTAGCAGAGCAAACCGCGTTACTACGCTCTTTTATCGATGCGTCTCCGGATTTGATTTATTACCGCAATGCTGATGGCCAGTTCTCGGGCTGTAACCGCGCGATGGAAGAGCTAACCGGTTATGACGAGAAAACACTCAAAGGGCTGACACCTTGGGACGTTTATCGCGAAGATATTGCTGAAAAAGTGGTCGAAACCGACCAGCAAGTGTTTGACGCCAATGTGTCGATAACCTATGAGCAATGGCTTGAATATCAAGACGGGCGTAAAGCTTATTTTGAATTACGCAAAGTGCCTTTCTTTGCTCGAGATGGCCGGCACCTTGGGCTGCTTGGGTTTGGGCGAGAAATTACCGAGCGTAAGCGCTACCAAGATGCACTGGAAAAAGCGAGCCGAGAAAAAACCGCGTTTATTTCCACCATTAGTCATGAATTACGCACCCCGCTTAACGGGATTGTTGGTCTAAGTCGCATGTTGCTGGAGTCAAACCTGGATGATAAGCAACGTAATTATCTGCGGACGATTTATGTCAGTGCGATCACGCTGGGAAATATTTTTAACGATATCATTGATTTAGATAAATCCGATCGCAAGCGCCTGTCTCTGCATCCCACCAGCGTGGACTTCAATGAATTTGTCACCGAAATCGACAATATTTCCGAGTTAATGGCCGAGCAAAAGGGCTTACGCTTTGAACTTGAACGGGTCACTGAGTTGCCTGACTATGTGGCGGTTGATACCACGCGGCTGCGACAAATCCTATGGAACCTCGTCGGTAACGCGGTCAAATTTACCAAGCAAGGCTGTGTGATCGTGACAGTCAGCGCTGACGTGACAGGGGACCATGCCGACTTATGTTTCGAAGTCGAAGACAGTGGCATCGGGATCCCCGCGGATGAACAAGACAAGATTTTTGCCATGTATTACCAAGTCAAACAGGCGGGAGAAAACCTGCATGCCGTTGGTACAGGGATTGGCTTGGCGGTCTCGCGCAAATTAGCACGTTTGATGGGGGGAGATATTACCCTCGACAGTGAAGAAGGCGAGGGGAGTACCTTTACGGTCACACTCCGTGTACCACTGAGCGAGCCTGGGGAAGCCGAGACCCCGGCATTGGCACCTGTGGAGAATACGCTACGCATCTTATTGGTAGAAGATATTGAACTCAATGTTACCGTTGCCACCAGTTTACTGGAAAGTCTGGGGCATCAGGTGACCGTCGCCCGTGATGGGCAATCGGCGTTAGATGTGTTCTCGCCTGACGCGTTCGATCTGGCGTTGCTCGATATTCAATTGCCCGATATGACCGGGTTTGATATCGCGGCCACTTGGCGAGAGCAGGACGTACAATTGCCCCCTTTAGTTGCACTGACTGCCAATGTTATCAATGATAAAAATAGCTATCTCGCCAACGGAATGGACGATGCGATCAGTAAACCCATTAGTGTGAGTGCACTTAATCAGGTGATTGAACAGCATGCGCTATCATCCACTACGATGACGGATGTCGAGACAGCGAGTGATCCTGTGCCCAGTCGTCCTATTGCGAATGAACAAGCAGAGCGACTGCTCGATATGGACATGCTTACCGGTTACGTGGCGTTAGTAGGGGTAGACCCTGTGAAGCAAAGCATTGAAATGTTTGAGTCAACCATGCCAGAGTACATCGCCATTCTCGACTCGAATATGACGGCAAGAGATCAAGAGGGCATTGTCTCTGAGGCGCATAAGATAAAAGGTGCCGCGGGATCAGTGGGGCTCAAGCATATTCAAAAAGTGGCGCAGAAAGCACAATCCCCCGAATTACCTGCTTGGTGGGAAAACATTGCTGATTGGATTGATGAAATCAAAGATGGTTATCAGCACGATCTGGATGTGCTTAAAGCCTGGTTAGATGAGCAAGAGTAACCGGGATTGAGGTGGATACACTCACCCGTCTAAAAAGAGAAAAGGCGCTGGATAGGCGCCTTTTCGCTCTCTATTTGCATCCTGCGGGACGTTCACCGCACGTTTTCAAGCAAGTTATTGCTCTTCAATTTCACCGCAGAAGCGATAACCTTCACCATGGATGGTCGCAATAATTTCAGGTGTGTCATTGTGCGATTCGAAATGTTTGCGGATCCGGCGGATCGTGACATCCACGGTACGATCGTGCGGTTTTAGTTCACGGCCCGTCATTTTCTTCAGCAGCTCGGCACGCGTCTGAATTTTGCCTGGGTTTTCACAGAAGTGAAGCAGGGCACGGAACTCAGAGCGAGGCAGCTTAAAGGTTTCCCCTTCCGGGTTAATGAGCGAGCGACTGTTGATATCGAGTGTCCAGCCGTTAAAGATATACACATCGACATTACGCTTCTCGTCGCTGTCGGTGACACTGCTCATGGCACGCGTGAGCAGGTTACGCGCACGGATGGTGAGTTCGCGTGGATTGAACGGCTTGGTAATGTAATCATCGGCACCGATTTCGAGTCCGAGGATCTTATCAACTTCATTGTCACGTCCAGTGAGGAACATCAACGCCATGTCGCCTTGTTCACGCAGCTCACGTGCGAGCAACAAGCCGTTTTTGCCTGGCAAGTTAATATCCATGATCACTAGGTGAACATGGTGGTTAGACAGGACTTGATGCATTTCGTCGCCATCGCTGGCTTCAAACACATTGTAACCTTCCGCTTCAAAGATACTTTTCAGCGTGTTACGTGTGACCTGTTCATCTTCTACAATCAGAATTTGCGGGGTTTGCATTGGCGATACCTAATATCTAAATAGAATCCGGTTGCACTTCACAGTCTAGACCGCCTAGCCTGTGAAAAAAATTTACAAAAATGCGAGGAGTGTCTACCGCGAACCTCGCAACTAACATATGGCACGCCATCCATAGAGAAGTGTTCGTCGATGCTAGACAACGCACCGTGAGTTCCAGCTTAAGACGGGGCGTGGCGGCGTTCGTTGACCACCAAGCCAATCACTCTGATATCCATTAATTATCGCCAATTGTATTCATTTAACAGCACGCTAACAATATATTAGGATAAGGGTTGATGATTTTTTTCATCCTTTATTGACCCCAATCAAAAGCATGTTAAGTGTCAGTTAGCGACGCGTTTTAACTTAACTTTATGAATATTCGCGCATAATTAGTCATTAAGCATAGTATGAGTCACGAGCAGGTGTAAACAATGTGTGATCCTGATAACCAGCAAGAATTGTGGAAAACTTACCAATCGATCGCGTTTCACGCCCCTCAAGCGCCAGATGCCGACGCATTTGCTATTCTTACCGCATTTAATCCGCGTAGCCAACCTTTATCTGAGAAAGAGAATCAATCGCGTAATGATCAGCTGGAAAGTGCCATGGTGCAACAAGGGATACGCTATTGGCCAATGAATGGCGGTGCGCCAGATGGGAGTTGGTATGAACCGGGTTTTGCGGTTGCTTTAGATAAGCACGAAGCGATGTTATTGGCGCAACAATGGCAGCAAAATGCTATCTATTGGATAGAGAATGATAGCTTGTGGTTGTTGCCTGTTTTGATGGATACGTTTACACCGCAATCACTGAACGTGCGTTTTTCATCCTTGTTGACGGCCCCCACTCGCTAAATTTTCCTCACGACGAAAAAAGGAGAAAGGAATCATGGACGATAAATTGCCGGACTTATGTGATAACCACCCAGAGGCGGTGCAATGGCTACCTGTGCAGTGGCAAGACTATGGTGGCAAGCGCTGTTTTGAAGGGCGGGTGCGCACGGTACGTTGCCATCACGATAATTCCAAAGTGAAAGCGATGCTGGCAACCCGCGGTGAAGGGCAAGTGCTGGTTGTGGATGGCTCTGGTGCGATGGATAGAGCTTTGCTGGGCGATCTTATCGCGCAAAGTGCGGTAGATAATGGCTGGGCAGGGGTGGTGATTGCTGGGCCGGTTCGCGATGCGGCGACGTTAGCGACCTTGCCGATTGGCATTAAAGCCTTGGGTGTCTGCCCAATTAAAACACAAAAACGGGATCAAGGTGAGGTCGATGTGGCGTTGGCACTTGAAGGGGTATCAGTGATGGCAGGGCATTACCTATACGCCGATGCTAATGGCGTGGTGGTGTGTGCAGAGCCACTGACCGGCTAATCTGAGCCGCGAGCTAAAAGTGCAATCCAACCCCGAGTTGGTAAATCGATTCGGGGGAGGTTTCGGGACGAAACTCGACATCGAGCCCGGCATTGACATCAATCGATTCACTCAACTGGTAGCGACTGCTTACGCCCCACTGGTTGATCAGCGTATCATCATTATCACGGCTAATTTGGCTCGAAAGGCGCAGCTTGTCGGTAAAACGGTATTCAATCCCACTTAATAACCCCTGTTGCGTGGTGTGTTGATCGTTTTCGCTTTTCAGTTGCGTGCCCATATAAACAGACACATTGCTGAGTGGGTAACGATAACCTGATTGAATGGTCCAACTGTCAAAGCCTTGTGTCGCCGATGGGATAGACTGAATAAAGAAGTGATCAGACATCCCCGTCGGCAGCGTTTGCCAAGTGAACGGATGGCCCCACGCAGGTGCTGCCACAGCTTGCAAGACGAGGGTCAACAGTCCTAATTGTTTTATACTCAAATCTTGTGCCTCATTGTTCTTTTTAGGCGTAGCGCAGTTTACGAAGATGCTGATTCGCTGCGATCAGTGTAGACAAAAAATAGAGACTGCTGCCGAATTTTGCCTCACGCCTCACGCCTCACGCCTCACGAAGAAGGTCGATAGATCAAGGTGTCAATGTATTGACGATTCGCCATTGTATTGGCGCACAAAGGCGGTAAATCGCCAGTGTGCGGTTAACACATGATGACTAAGCAACGATTAGGCCATTTTTGCTGAGAGCGTCGTATGTCCTAATCGGTTTTCTTCGCTGTAGGGGCGAACATCATGAAAATGCCCGGCCTTTACCTGGCTTTGCAGTTGCTGCCAATAACTGGCTTCGAACAGCTCTGGGTGAAGTCGGTCAAACTCGTCGGCAACGGTGCGATTAACCAGTAAGAACGTGCGAAATTCTTCCGGGAACACGTCATTGTCGCCCACACTGTACCAAGGCTCTGCAGCCAGCTCATCTTCTGGGTAGCGAGGCGGCGGAATACGGCGAAAGTTCACCTCTGTGAGGTAAGAAATTTCATCATAATCATAGAAAATGACTCGGTTGTGACGACTGACGCCAAAGTTTTTAAACAGCATATCGCCAGCAAAGATATTAGCGGCGGCCAGTTCTTTAAGCGCGTCACCATATTCTTGTACGGCTTGGGTGATGGCGTCCGGCTCGGCTTGCTCGAGATAAATATTTAACGGGATCATCCGTCGTTCCATGTAGAGGTGACGAATGCGCACTTCGTTGTCGGTGACGTTGACGCAGGAGGGGGCCACCTCGAGGAGTTCGTCAATCAAGGCATCGCTAAAACGGTCTCGCGGAAAAATGAAGTTGCGATACTCTTGGGTGTCGGCCATGCGCCCTACTCGGTCGTGCTCTTTTACCAAGCGGTATTTTTCCCTGACTTGGGCATGAGTCATTTGTTTTTGTGGCGCGAATTTGTCTTTGATGATTTTAAACACGAACCCATAGGAAGGCAGGGTAAACACTGACATCACCATCCCTTTAACCCCAGGCGCAATATCAAATAAATCATCTGAGTTATCCAGGTGGTAAAGAAATTCGCGATATAGCTCGGTTTTACCGTGTTTTTGGCAGCCGATCGCCGTGTAAAGCTCGGCGGGTGTTTTATTGGGCATCAACTGGTTAAGAAAGTCTACCAATGCCGCCGGGACAGGGGCATACACCATGAAATACGAGCGGGCAAAACCAAACACGATGCTGACATCATCACTGTCGGTAAGACAGGCGTCGATGTACAGCTCCCCTTGCTCGGAGATCGCCAGCGGCAGCACTAAAGGTCGACGTTGGTTAGCCATATCGAGTCGACCGATAAGGTAAGCGCCTTTGTTGCGGAAAAAAGGCTGACGCACCATCTCGAGGGTAAAGCTCATGGTAAGCTGCGGACCAAACCGTGCTTGCAGTATTTGGGTGATACGTTTGAGATCGCCACTTTTATTCCGCCAAGGTAGGGTAAACGGCGTGCTATCGAGCATCCGCTCTAAAGTGGCGTAAATGCCTGCTTGCGATTGAAAGCGCCTTAACAAGGGAGTGGGGTATTTAGGGATCCGCCCCCCTTGGGAGCTTTGCACGAATAGCTTATCGCGGCGGATGTTGCGGTGTTCAAAGATCCGGCAATAAACCGAGTTAAAAAAGCTCTCGGCGATATCGTATCGCGGGTAGTCATCAAGCAAGGTGACGTAAGCGGCTTTGACTGCCATTAGAAAGGAGCGTGTGGCATGTTCTTTTCCCAGCATGGCACCTAGCTGCTGACTGACAAGGCCAACATGATGGTCATAGAACTGGATACGCGTTTTAAGCGCTTGTTGAACACTTTTCCAGTCTTGTTGCTCAAAGCGCTCTTGCGCACCGGAGGTGACATCGAGAAACCGGCCATACATAGCATCCGAGCCTTGTAGAATGGTATTGGCGACTAACTGAGCCATCGCTTCTTGGGTCATTGGCGCTCCTTGCGATCAGGTTGCTCCCTTGTTCAAGCTCGCAGAGTTTTGTTGAAAAAGCAATCAGGATCACTTTTTTGTTGACCTAAGCAACATGATTCGATACACCTAGAGAGAATCAAACAAAACAAATGATAAGCGCAACACACATGCAACTAACGATCAGCACCCAGACCACCACAACCACCATTATTATTACTGGCACAACGTGTGTTGGTGCGGGCTGATACGCACAGAATTTCCAAAAAAGCCCGTACCTTCTCAGGTACGGGCTTTTTTTTATCTTAGAGAGAGGTTCCAAACGGATGCGAGTTTTAAAATTTGGTGGCACGTCGCTTGCCGATGCTGAGCGCTTCGGTCGCGCTGCCGATATCATTGTCAGTAACCAAGGGCAGAGCGATGTGTCTGCCGTGTTATCCGCCCCCGCGAAAGTCACAAACATTCTCGTTTCTGTGGTCGATAATACGGTCAAACATGGTGAAGCGGAGTTGCCGCTTAAAGAGCTCGAGCAGCTTTTCGCCGATTTGTTCCATGGTCTTGCTGAGCGGCAACCCAACCTTGATACCCAGCCACTTTTCGATAAATTAACGCGTAGTCTCGGCCAACTTCGTCAATATGTGCATGGCATGAGTTTGTTGGGCCTTTGTCCCGATAGCACTTATGCGCGCGTGGTCAGCAAAGGCGAGCGTTTATCAGTCGCCGCAATGCATGCGTTGCTCGAAGCGCGTGGCTATGCGGTATTTGATATCGACCCAGTGGCATACTTTGCCGCTTCCGGGAGCCATCTCAGTGCTGAAGTGGACATCGAAGCCTCATCGCAACGTTTCAAACAATCACCCGTTCCAGCTAAGCACATTGGCCTGATGCCAGGGTTTATGGCGGGAAACGAACACGGCGAGCTGGTGACCCTTGGACGCAATGGCTCTGACTACTCGGCGGCGGTACTCGCCGCGTGTGTACGTGCCGAGTGTTGCGAGATTTGGACAGATGTCGACGGTGTCTACAACTGTGATCCTCGCCTTGTACCGGATGCGCGCTTGCTTAAATCACTGAGCTATCAAGAAGCGATGGAGCTGTCTTACTTTGGCGCCAAAGTATTACATCCCAAAACCATTGCGCCCATCGCACGCTTCCACATCCCTTGTTTAATCAAAAATACCGCCAACCCGCAAGCCGAAGGCACCTTAATTGGCGAAGACAGTGGTGAGGATAAGCTGGCCATTAAAGGGGTCACTACGTTGAGCGATCTGAGCATGGTCAACTTATCAGGCCCTGGTATGAAAGGTATGGTAGGGATGGCATCACGCGTGTTTGGTGCGATGTCATCGGCGGGGGTGTCAATTGTGTTGATTACCCAATCCTCTTCTGAATACAGCATCAGTTTTTGTATTCAAAGCCGGGACAAAGAAAAAGCCGATAAGGTGCTGAGTAACCATTTTGAGCTTGAACTGAAAGATGGTCTGCTCGAGCCTGTCGAGTTTATGGATAACTTGTCGATTGTCTCCTTGGTAGGCGATGGTATGCGCACCTCGAAAGGTGTTGCCTCTCGCTTTTTCACCTCGTTGGCGGAAGTAAACGTYAATATCGTCGCGATTGCTCAAGGTTCATCGGAGCGTGCTATCTCTGCGGTTGTTCCTTCAGAGCGGGTCTCTGAAGCGGTTAAAGCCTGTCATGAAAACTTATTTAATAGCCAGCATCACTTGGATGTATTTATCGTCGGTGTCGGTGGCGTGGGCGGTGAGCTGATTGAGCAAATCCGTCGTCAGCAAGCCAAGCTCCAGCAACAAGGCATTGTGATGCGGGTCTGTGGTTTAGCGAACAGCAAAGGGATGTGGCTGAATAGCCAAGGCATTGATTTGAATAGCTGGCGCGATGAACTTCCCAACCACCTATCGACATTTAGCCTCGCGGGGATGATCCAGCTGGTTCAGCGCAATCACATCATTAACCCCGTGTTGATCGATTGCACCGCCGATCAGCAGGTCGCCGATCAATATGCTGATTTCTTGCGTGCAGGCTTTCACGTGATCACCCCCAACAAGAAAGCCAATACCAGTAGCATGGCTTACTATCACCAGTTGCGTCAGGCGGCTCGCGCGACTCACCGCAAATTTATGTATGAGACCACGGTGGGTGCAGGTTTACCGGTGATTGAAAATCTACAAAACTTGATTGCGGCCGGGGATGAGCTGTCACGCTTTTCTGGGATTTTATCAGGATCGCTTTCCCACATTTTCGGCAAGTTAGATGATGGCGCCAGCTTTAGCGAGGCGACCCAGGTCGCACGTGAAAACGGTTTTACCGAGCCGGATCCGCGTGACGATCTGTCGGGCATGGACGTAGCACGTAAGCTCTTGATTCTGGCACGTGAAGCCGGCATGGAACTTGAGCTTGACGATGTTGAGGTTGAACCTGCGCTTCCGCCTGGCTTTGATCAATCTGGCGATGTCGAAAGTTTCATGGCACGTTTGCCGCAAGCCGATGACTATTTTAAACAATGGTCAGAGGAAGCCGCCAAAGAAGGCAAAGTCTTGCGGTATATTGGTGGTATTGAAGACGGACGTTGCTTTGTCAAAATCCAAGCCGTATCCGATGATGATCCGATGAATAAAATCAAAGAGGGTGAGAACGCGTTGGCCTTCTATAGCCGTTATTATCAGCCGATTCCTTTGGTGCTGCGAGGCTATGGCGCGGGAACCGCCGTGACCGCGGCTGGGGTGTTTGCGGACTTAATGCGCACCCTAGGTTGGAAGTTAGGAGTCTAGTCATGGCAGTCCGTGTTTATGCACCCGCATCGATTGGTAACGTGAGTGTCGGGTTTGATGTCTTGGGGGCAGCGGTGAGCCCTATCGACGGCAGTTTATTGGGTGATGTGGTAGAAGTGGCAGACGGTGGAAACCAGGCGTTTTCATTGCGCTGCCAAGGCCGATTTATCGATAAGCTACCTGCGAACGAGCAGGATAATATCGTTTATCAAGCGTACCTGGCCTATGCCGAGGTACTTAAAACCCGTGACTTGGCGGTGAAGCCGGTGGCGATGGTGCTTGAAAAGAATATGCCGATTGGATCAGGACTTGGCTCCAGTGCATGCTCGATTGTCGCCGCGCTCGATGCGTTAAATCGCTTTCATGACCATGCGCTCGATGAGAGCCGCATGTTAGCGCTGATGGGAGAGATGGAAGCGTCCATTTCCGGTAGCTTACATTATGATAATGTCGCGCCGTGTTATTTGGGTGGCGTTCAGCTCATGCTGGAAAGCCAAGGGGTGATCAGTCAAGCGGTGCCGCACTTTGAAAACTGGTATTGGGTGATGGCCTATCCGGGCATCAAGGTGTCGACGGCAGAAGCACGTACCATCTTGCCCGCCCAGTACCGTCGGCAAGATGTGATCGCTCATGGTCGCTATATCGGCGGCTTTATTCACGCGTGCCACACACAACAGCCTAAATTGGCGGCGAGTTTAATTTGCGACGTGATTGCCGAGCCGTATCGGCAAAAACTATTACCGGGATTTGCGGACGCTCGCGACTATGCCGCTAGTTGTGGTGCATTAGCCACAGGGATCTCGGGGTCAGGACCGACGCTGTTTAGCATTTGTGATGATCGACAGGTGGCAGAGCGGTTAGCGCAGTGGTTGCGAGAGCACTATGTACAAAATAATGATGGCTTTGTTCATGTATGTCGCATTGATGGACAGGGCGCAAAAGAAATAGGAAGTCAGGCATGAAGCTATACAACATCAAAGATCACAGTGAAACTGTGTCATTCTCGCAAGCTGTCCAGCAAGGGCTCGGTCGCGGGCAAGGGTTATTTTTTCCTGAGAGCTTGCCCTACTTTGACGATATCGAGGCATTACTGGCCATGCCTTTGGTGGCGCGCAGTAGCAAGATTTTATCTGCATTAATTGGCGATGAGCTGCCAATAAGCCAAGTGAGTGAACTGGTTAGCAATGCGTTTAGCTTTGCTGCGCCACTTGAACAAGTGGATGACCATATTCATGCGCTAGAGCTTTTCCATGGTCCGACATTGGCCTTTAAAGACTTTGGTGGCCGTTTTATGGCGCAGTCGCTGGCAGCGGTATCGGATGGTAAAAAGATCACCATCCTCACGGCGACATCTGGGGATACCGGGGCGGCGGTTGCCCACGCGTTCTACGGTATTGATAATATCGACGTGGTCATCTTGTACCCGAAAGGTAAAATCAGCCCGCTGCAGGAAAAACTCTTTTGTACACTTGGCGGCAATATTCATACGGTCGCGATCAATGGCACTTTTGATGATTGCCAAAGCATGGTCAAGCAAGCCTTTGATGATAGCGAGCTGCGTCAGGCCATTGGCCTTAATTCAGCGAATTCCATCAACATTAGCCGCTTAATGGCCCAGATTTGTTACTACTTCGAGGCGGTGGCGCAGCTCCCTGCGCATAAACGCGATCAGGTGGTGATATCGGTGCCCAGTGGTAACTTTGGTAACCTTACCGCAGGGTTGCTTGCTAAAGCGATGGGACTGCCGATTAAGCGCTTTATTGCGGGTACCAATGCTAATGATACGGTGCCACGGTATCTCGATTCAGGCGAGTGGGCACCGCAGCAAACGGTCGCCACCTTGTCCAACGCGATGGATGTGAGTCAGCCCAACAACTGGCCACGTATCGAAGAGCTTTTCCGCCGTGAGCAGTGGAGGCTGAGTGAACTTGCCTCAGGGCGTGCTGACGATGAAGAAACGGCTGAGAGCTTAAAGTCGCTCTCTCAGACGGGTTACTTGTGTGAGCCTCATAGTGCGATTGCATACCGATTGCTGGCGGAACAGCTTGAAGAAGGAGAAGAGGGGATCTTCTTATGCACCGCCCACCCGGCCAAATTTAAAGAATCGGTTGACGCGATCCTCGGTAAAGATATTCCCCTACCTGGGCCGCTGGCGAAGCATGCGCAAATGACGTTGCTTTCACGCGAGCAAGAGCCTGATTTCCAAACGCTACGAGACTACTTGCTTGAAGTGAATGGTTAAGGTTTAGCTAGTTATCGCGATCATTAATACAACAACAGCCCGCGATTGCGGGCTGTTTTATTTGACACACACTCTGGTTTGCCTTGAACCGCTTCTTATAGGGAGCTGGTAAAGGTGCGGGTGATTACGTCACGCTGCTGCTCAGGCGTTAGTGAGTTAAAGCGTACCGCATAGCCAGAGACACGAATCGTTAGCTGTGGGTACTTCTCTGGGTGCTTAGCCGCATCTTCCAGTGTCTCACGCTTGAGTACGTTGACATTAAGGTGCTGACCGCCCTCGTTGACCGCTTGTGTTTCGATATTTACTTCGCGGTAATCGAATTCACCCAAAGAAGATAGGGCAACTTCCTGATCCGCTTCAAAGCCTTGTTTGGCACAGACACAGCGTGCTTGATCGGTGTCTTTATCGATCAACCAAATAGAATTAACGAGTTCATCATTGGCTGCTGAGGTTACTTGAATACCCGTGATCATGGCCTATCCCCTTTTATGATAGTGACTTTTTATGATGTAAGATTTCATCATTTTGAGTGTCTATATATACCCTTTTTAGAGCGGGGTTTTATTGACCTAAATC